>RFUY01000068.1 GCA_009922705.1 Gammaproteobacteria bacterium | reverse complement strand
TGTTCCCGAAAGGGGTCCCTAATGATGGGTCACGGATGTTTGATAGCGCGATCGAGGGCGAAGTCGATACTGAGGCAACAGAAGATCAAGATCCAAATGCACTGCAGATCCCGTTGTCCGAAGCGCGTCCTGTGCTTGATGAAGCGCTGGCGCTCTCGCAGGACGATTGGGATCTACCGCTCATCTTGGATGAGGTGGATGCGTAATCGTGATTCAATACGTGAGATTTTTTGACTAGGAGAACAGCATGGCGAATACCAATGGCACCAAGTCGTCGAAAACAGACGATCGGAATACGGTTGATATGGAGATCGATCAGCCAGGGCTGACCGGAATTGGCACAGAGCAACCACGCTCTGTGCGCGTTCGGTTCGACGATTCAGACATGTCTTCGCACTATGCCAACGTGGCCAATGTGGGTGTCAGTAAGGACGAAGTGACCCTTCTGTTCGGCACAAATCAAACTTGGGGTGCTGTTGGCGATGAAATCGTCATCAAGCTCGCGACACGGATGATCGTGACACCGTCGGTGGCGAAGAACCTGTGTGAAACACTGCAACGTGTGTTGCAGGAATACGAAGCCAAAGTCGGCAAAATCGTCTAACCGAACTCTGGGGGTGAATGAGTGCGGTACGTTACACACACTGGGTTAGTCGTCGCGCTCCTGCTATCCGCAGGGGGTGCCGTAGCCCAGTCTGCGGGTGGATTTCAGCGACTGTCGGTCGAGGAGTTTGTGAGTCGTTTGTTGGAAACAGATGAGTCGCTGAACTCGCAGGCGATTGAGCAACAAATCGCGACAGTCACCCTCGAAGGTGAGGAAGCGCTCTATGAGCCGGAATACTTCATCACTTGGCAGCGCGCGAGAAGCTACACGGCAACCACCGCGGAAGATGCCTGGCGTTCTGGCGTGGATCCGACCAACCCCTATCGAGAAGACGATACGACCTTTAGGACGGGAATTAGTTTTAAGGCGCCAACAGGCGCGAGCGGTGACGTCTTTTATGACCTGTCTCGCCTTCAAAACTCCCTTCAAACCCAGTCCAGTACTGGGTTTTCGCCGGAATATAATTCAGCCATTGGGTTTACTGTCAGTCAGCCGCTCCTCCGCAATTTTGGGCAAGATGCAACTGAGGTTGATCTGCGCTTAGCGGATCTTGAGGCTCAGATTGCGCGTGAGTCAGGTCGGCTGGCATTGATGCGCCGTTCAGGGGAGGGTGTGCGCGCCTATATTCAGGTGCAACGCGCTCAACAGCGTGTGACAGCGCGCTCGAAAGCGGTACAAATCGCTGAAAACGTCGTTCGAGAGGTTGGTCGTCAAGTTCGGATTGGCCTTAAAGGTGCTGATGCCTTGACTGAGGTGAGTTCTGCCTTGGGCGTGCGCAAAGCAGAGCTCGCACAGGCGCAAAGGGAGCTCGAAGAGCAAATCGGGACGTTTCAAACCTATTTTGGGGCCGCAACGGCGATTGTTGATGGGCCACGGTTTTTGCCAGGTGATCCGCTGGTGCGTGTTCCCTCGCAGTATACGGAAGCGGTGGTCAATGACGACACGGCAACGGCACTCGAGAATCGACCTGAGGTTCGCGTGAATCAGCAGTTGATCGGTGTTGAAGAGGTGAAGACGGACTATGCTGAGAACCAAGCATTGCCTGAGCTGAATTTACGCCTTGAATACTCGCGCGATATGTTGACAGAAAACAAACAGGCCTTGCTCCGGTATATGGACGATAGTCTGCCTTTCTATCGCAGTGCGGTGATCCTGGAATACCGCATGGGCATTGATGGCGGGAAGAAAAAGCAGAGCGAGATCCGTGTATCACAACTGCGCGAACAACAAGCACGGCTTGCCTTGAATGCAGCCAGGCAGCGGGTGATCAGTGAGATGGAGGGCGTGAAGGTGCTGGTGCGTCGGGCCTTAACCCAGGTGCAGCGCCAACAAGAGGTGTTAGTCGCTCAGGAACGTCTCCTAGAGGTGGAAAAAGCCCGGGTGACGAATGGCCAAAGTAGCCGCTTGGAAGTCCTGAATCGGGAGTTGGATGTGATTCTTGCGCAAGAAGGGCTCGATGATGCGATAGCACAGCTCAACATCACCAGTTATCTTGCCTCCCAAGCCAACGGTACTATCTTGAAGCGGTTTGGTCTCGAATGAAGTACGGGCTCGCCATCGCTCTCTGTGCGGGATTCGCTGCGCAGTCCACGTGGGCTCAAATGGCACCCATGCCTGTTCGGGGGATCACCGAATGTGCGGCAGATCTCGAACTTGGGTTTCCCTTAGCAGGGCGCATTGATGACACGCTCGTCCGTGAAGGTCAACAAGTCAGCAAGGGGCAGCCTATGCTCAAATTGGAAGACGATCTCGAGCGTTTGGATGCAAAACGGCGGCAGCTCCAAGCGGAAGACCGTGCTGATTTAGATGCAGCGATTGCTCGGCTGGCCATCGCGCGGACGCAATTTGCGGCGGCTGAGTCGCTTTATCAAGAATCGCAGGGCATCAGTCGTGAAGAAGTTGAAAACCGCGGTCTTGCGGTCTCGATCAGTGCTGCCGAAGTCGCGCGTCTCACCGCCCAAGAAGCCATTGAAGAAGTCGATTATCAAACGGCCGCGACGGTGCTGGCTAAGCGAACGCTGCTTGCGCCTGCACCAGGCATCGTGGTCGAGCTCATCAAAAAAACCGGTGAAAGTGCGCAACCCAATGAGCCTGTGGTTCGTTTGTGTGATTTGAGCCGTGTGGTGTTTACCGCGAATGTGCCAACCGAATGGGCAGAACGCTTGGCCCCGAATCAATCAGTGGCTCTTATCGTCGGCGGTCGACAAATCCCAGTGGGTGGCCGTGTTCGGTTTGTGTCCCCTGTGGCCGATCCAGGCAGTGGACTGCGTCGGGTGAAAGTGGATCTGGTGAATCGTCCGGATGGGGTGCGCCCAGGCTTGTCTGCGGTGTTGACGCTCCCCTAACGCTGGGCTGAGCAGGTCATGCAAAAACGAACCTTCTTTGATCAGTGGCACCGCATCGCGGCGATGCGTGTTGGGTTGCGCCCTGGCGTCACGGTGCGATTGCATCACTACGGTGGTGAGCCTTGGTATGTGCTCTACGAGGCGGCACATTGTGGCTTTTTCCGGATTCGGCCAGAGCATCACGCCCTAGTGATGGGACTCAATCCAGAGATCACCTTGGATCGCTATTGGCGGCAGGCCGTTGAACGAAACCCAGAGCACACGCCGGGGCAGCAAGAGTTCTATGAACTGATTAGTAAACTCTACGAGGGCAATTTGCTGCACGTCGAGGGTGGCGTGGATGAGGATAAGCTCGCTGCTCGTCCGGATCGGAAAAAGAAAAAGCCGCTGCCCGCGCGCGTTGCTGAACTGTTATTTTTCCGCGTACCGCTGTGGGATCCTGAGCCTTGGTTACGCCGTAACGTGGGTTGGATTCGCTGGATTTACAGTCCCCAAGCGATGCTGGTGGTCTGCGTGCTATTTGCGCTTGCGCTCTACGTGTTCATGTTGAACTCGGAGCGCGCGATGATTCAGTCGAGCACGGTGTTACAGCTCACTAATGCCATTCCCCTGTATTTGGCGATTTTTGGATCGCATGTCATCCACGAGCTGTCCCATGCCATGGTCTGCAAATATCACGGTGGACATGTGCGCACCATGGGGGTGATGTTCTTGCTCTTCACCCCCTTGCCCTATGTGGATTTGACCTCGTCTTGGGCGTTTCGGGATCGGTTTCAGCGCGCCTATGTCGGCGCTGCGGGGATGTTTGCAGACCTGATCACTTGCTCATTGGCAACGCTTGTGTGGGCACATTCCCCGCCTGGCATGATCAATGAGCTGAGTTACAACCTGATGCTTGTGACCGCCGCTTACACGGTGTTTTTCAACATTAATCCGCTGATGCGGTTTGACGGCTACTACGTGCTCTCGGATGTTACCGATACCCCAAATTTACATGAACAGGGCAATCAGGCCTTCCAACGGTTTTGGCGTCGCACGGTGTTACGCCGCCAAGATCCAGAAGATGCGCTGGTGTCTGCGCGCAAACAGGTGGGGCTCTTAAGCTTTTTTGTGCTGTCAAACGTCTATCGCATCGTCATCATGATCGGCATTGTGGTTTTTGTTGCTGACCAGTACTTTGGCTTGGGTTTATTGGTGGCGGTTGCCTTGTTGTTCACCACCTTTATAAATCCGTTAAAAAAACCTTGGCACGCGTTGCGGGACCCTGCATTTATGGCACGTCATCAGCAGTTGATTCGGTGGAGCGGTGGAGCGGTATTGGCCGTGCTCTTCGCCATTGCATTTGTTCCGCTGCCCTACAGCCAGCGGCTGCATGGGGTTTTAGAAACTGAACAGGTAACCCGCGTCTATGCCG
This sequence comes from Gammaproteobacteria bacterium, assembly GCA_009922705.1. Taxonomy (GTDB): domain Bacteria; phylum Pseudomonadota; class Gammaproteobacteria; order Pseudomonadales; family Litorivicinaceae; genus HIMB30. The sequence continues at coordinate 3,399 of RFUY01000068.1, read as the reverse complement.
CGACCAACGGCATTGTCGAGCAAGTCATGGTGGAGCCTGGCGATTGGGTGACCGAGGGTCAGGTCTTGTTGTCCATGCGCAACCCGGAAATGGAATTAGAGCAGAACGCTGTGCAAGCGCAGTTACTGCGCGTTGAGACCGAACTGAATCAAGCCTTTACCGAAGGGGCGCAATTGGTTGAGCCCTTAATGCAACGTAAGGCCGCTTTATTGGTTCGGCTGGCGTATATCGAGACGCAACGCGAGGGGTTAGTCGTTCGGGCACCACATGCCGGCCGCTGGGTCGGTGAACAACCCCTACTCCGGATGGAGAGCTGGATCGCCCGTGGTCATGAGTTTGGCTCGATTGCCGAAGAAGGCCGCTATGTGTTTTTGGGAATCGTCCGCCAAGAGTCCGCCACCGAACTGGGGGCCTTAGCGCCTGATCGGATGACCCTGTGGCTCGAAGGTGCGCGTGGTCTTGATCATGGCGTCAGTGGTTTGACGGTCACTCCCTATTCACAAGATCAATTGCCTTCAGCTGCCCTCGGGGCGATTGGCGGCAATGATGGGGTCGCGATTTCTATGGAAGATCCAGAAGGCCGAAAGGCACTGGAATCCTTTTTCTTGATCAAGGCATGGGCTGCAGAGGATTTGAGTCAACGGGTCGTTGGTCCGGTCCAGGGGCGCAGTGGCTGGATTCGGGTTGAACTGGCCCCCCGTTCACTGGGAACCCGTTTATTCCAGAGTGCCCAACAATTCCTCCAACGGCGTTACGCAATTTGACACAGTCTGCACAGCTCTCAGGTCTTGACCGAATCCGGGCGCGTGCGCTGGTGTCGACCGCGCCCAGTGTCTGGTGGGAGGACGGTTTGGATGGCTTGCCGCCATCACTGGGCCTTCGGGTGTTGGATGCACATCGACGGATCACGGAACCTGGGCTGTTTGATCGGCTTGGTCTCGGCGTGGTTGCCTTTGTCTCAAAGCTGCAACCAAAGTTGCCTCGATTTAAGCGGCTGGCGCGACGGATTCGGGCACAGAGTGAGCGCTTAGCCCCATTGGATGCAGAGGCATTTGCAGCACATTTGCAAATGGCGCGATTGCAGGTTGCTGCCCACCGTCAAATTGATCGCCCTGAGATCACAACCGCCGAAGAGGCGGGGCTTGCCGCGGTCGCAGCGGCCGTCTTTCGTGTGCATGGCTTTTATCCCCATGTCGAGCAGTTGATTGGCGTCATCGGGCTCCTTGAAGGGCGGATGATGGAAATGGCAACCGGTGAGGGTAAAACCATCACCGCGACCATGGCTGCGGTGATGGCCGCCTGGCGTGGGTTACCCTGTCATGTGGTGACCGCCAATGACTATTTGGCCTCACGGGATGCGGAGCTTGCCGATGCCTTGTGTTTTCTGTGTGGTGTTACGGTGTCCAGTTGCGTGGGGGATCTGCAGCCGCCGGCGCGTCAGGCCGCCTATCAACACGATGTGGTCTACACCACCGCGAAGGACTTACTTGCTGATTACCTCCGTGATGATTTGGCCCTGGGCGGGCGTGCCTATCGGGTCCGTGCGGCATTGGCCAAAGCGCGAAAGCGCGCCGGCGGTGAGGCTGGATTGGTGATGCAGGGCATGTATCAGGTCATTGTGGATGAAGCGGACAGTATTCTGATTGATGAAGCGGTCACCCCCTTGATCATCTCTGAAAAACGCCCGGACCCCTTGCTTGAGGCCGCTGCCGTTCAGGCGATTACGCTTGCGGATCAACTCAAGGAACACATCGATTTTGACGTCCGTCCCGCCTTGAAGGTGGTTGAGCTGACGGAAGCGGGCAAGGCGATGATCGCACAGTTGTGTCAGGACATGGATGCATTCTGGCGTCGCGCGGATCGTGCCGAAGAGCTTGTGCAAATGGCGTTATACGCCACCCATATCCTGAAAGAGGGCCAGCACTTTGTGGTCGAAGAGGGGCAGGTGGTGTTGATTGACGAGCTCACGGGCCGGTTTGCCCGTCAGCGAACATTGTCGTTAGGCATGCAACAGGTCTTGGATGCACGGATGGGCTTAGCCGTCTCTGCACCTGCAGAAGTGAAGGCGCGTCTGAGTTTTCAGCGATTTTTTACCCGGTTTCAGCGGTTGGGCGGCATGACGGGGACAGCGCAAGAGGCCAAGGCTGAACTTGCCAAGAGTTATGGCCTCTCAACGGTCGCCGTCCCTACCCATCGTCCGGTCCGACGGAAGCAGTATCCGCTGGTGATGTCACTGACAGAGCAGGATAAATTTACGCGGATTGTGCGGGACGCACAGCGTTGGGTCGGTCGCGGACGCGCGGTCTTGATCGGGGTGCGCAGTGTCCGTGCGAGCGAAGCGTTAAAGGCGCAGTTTGATCAGCAGGCCCCTGCACTGCGAGTGTCGGTCCTTAGTGCAGTCAATGATGCTGAAGAGAGCATGATCGTGGCCAATGCCGGTCAAGTGGGAGCGGTGACCATTGCCACCAACATGGCAGGGCGTGGGACCGATATTAAACCAGCACCAGACGTCCTCGCGGCCGGTGGGTTACATGTCATGATTGCAGAGTCGAATGATTATGCGCGCATTGATCGGCAGTTATTGGGCCGTTCTGCCCGGCAGGGGGATCCAGGAAGTTACCAGCGCTACGTCTCCTTGGATGAAGAACTGTTACGACGATTTTTACCCAAGGGCCTGAAAGCGATTACACGCGGGATCTGTGCATCAGGCTTGCCTGGCGGTACAGGGATGGCGAAGATGGCCATCCAAATTGCACAAGCACGGGCGGCCAAATTGGCCTTTAAGCAGCGTCGATCGACGGTGAAGGCGGATCGGGAATCAGAGGAGAGCGGACTATGAGTGAAACCGTCTTTCCACGGCAGGTATTGGATCGCCTGATTCAGTTTGATGGGCGCCCAGATCAGTTTTGGCAAAAGCTCGCCGAACTTGCAAAGCCATTACTTAATGCCACACAGGCCGCGGTCTTGGTGCGCTCAGCGGGCCAGGCGACGGCTGACTGGCGATTATTGGCGCAAACCCCAGCTGCAGGGACCCCACGATCGGTCGCAGACTGGTTGGCGCTCGGGTTGCCGACACGCTTGGCTCAAGGTGTGGTGATTGAGCGGCGTGGCGCGGTGCTGCGTGGCTATGCGCGTCTAATCACCGACGAGCCGCAGCGGGACGTGATTTTGGTGACTGAAGGCTCATCCCAGTCCGCACGCGATGATGCGGTCTTGATGCCGATTCTTGAAGCCTTGGCATGGACACCCTTGGTGTTCGCCAAGGAGCGTCAGGTCCGGGCGCTTAACCGCGACAGTCAGCGATTGGCGCACAGTCTAGAGCTGGCGGGTCGACTTGCCTCAGCGAAGACCCTTGAAGCCGCGGGATTGGTGTTGGCAAATGAACTCACAGAGCGTTTT
>RFUY01000067.1 GCA_009922705.1 Gammaproteobacteria bacterium | reverse complement strand
AGACATCGGTAATGACACAAAAATTGAAATCCGATTGCGCAGCATCCGATAGGTGTCATAAAACGCGAGACCGATCGCGGCATCATCGCCTTGCGCCTCGGATGGATCTGGGACTCCCCAGTGCGCAGTCATCGGTTGGCCAGGCCAAAACGGACAGCTTTCTGCGGCGGCGCGATCACAGACGGTAAAGACAAAGTCCATCTTGGGCGCCTCGGGCCCCGCAAATTCGTCCCAGCTTTTTGAGCGCAGGGTCGAGGTATCATGGTTCAATTTCTCAAGTGTGCGTAGGGCCATTGGATGCACAGCGCCTTTTGGCGATGAACCTGCTGAAAATGCCCGAAACTTTCCAGCGCCTTCACGGGTCAGGATTGCCTCAGCCAAGATGGAGCGCGCGGAGTTGTGCGTACACAAAAATAGAACATTTTTCATAATGCCTCCTAACAGGCCTGTTCAAGTTGACAACGAATGGTGGTGCAGAGCGCAGTATTCCCTGCGCAACAATCCTCGAGGAGATAACTGACGAGCGACTCGACGCCGGCGAGATCCGCCCGGTATCGCACGGATTTCCCTTCCCGCATGGACTTTACGAGCCCTGCAATTAACAATCGGTTGAGGCTCATGGATGTGGTATTCGGCTTCAGCCCGAGAGTGTCCGCGAGCTCGCCCACGAGAAGCCCGTCCGGTTCCGCTCGCACGAGTGTTCGGAAGAGTGCAAGCCGGGTCGGCTGGCCAAGGGCTTGTAACTGATTTATTGCAAGTTCGGTCATCGCGCGACTCAACATATCAAGACATGTTGATATTAGGGGCCGATTATGACGTCTGAATGACACTGTGATGACAGTAAGCGCATGACTTGCATGTTTGGCTTTGTTATTTCGATTTCATATAAATAATGCATTTTTTATTCTTTTTCGCGAAGACAGCTGGGCGCTATCTTTGCGCGTCAGACAGGGCTGTGGTCAGCCTCAGCGTTCGAGCCGGGGGATGCTCGGCGCGATAGATCGCTGTGGATCGAGTTATAACTACAACTTTCGTTGGATATGTGGCGTGCGCCTAAATTCGATAGAGTTCTAAAGTTATAACAATTAGTCAAATGATAGGGCAGGCAATGCACAATAAAGGCGTGAGACATCTCATTGGAGTGTTCTTGCTGGGGTGGTCAGCGTTGACGCTCGCAGGTAACGTTGAGCGTGGCGCAAAAGTCTTTCAAGTGTGTCAGTCCTGTCATGCGATCGGCCCTGGGGCAACTCATCTCGTCGGGCCTCATCTCAATGAAGTATTCGGCCGCGTCGCTGGAAGTCTCAGCGACTTTAAGTATTCCGAGGGACTGCGTGCCGCCGGTGTGAATGGGATGCGTTGGGACGCGGAGCATCTGGCGGCCTATATTGAAAATCCAATTGCACTGGTGACAGGAACGAACATGCGATTCGGTGGGGTCGCAAGTGCGGAAGATCGGGACGATTTGATCGCGTTTTTACGCGCATACAGCGCCAGTCCACGCGATATACCAGAGTCGTTGCCGACAGCACTGGCAAGGGATCCAGATGTGGACCCACAAATTCTTGCCATCAAAGGGGATCCCGAATACGGCGAGTATCTCGCCAGCGAATGCGTTACCTGTCACCAGTCCGATGGGGCAGATCGTGGCATTCCATCAATTGTGGGATGGCCTACGAAGCAATTCGTGATTGTGATGCATGCATACAAGTCGGCAGCACGCCCGAATCCCGTCATGCAACTGATTGCCGCCAATTTGGCGGATGAAGACATTGCAGCCTTGGCTGCGTATTTTGAGAAGCAACAATAAAGGAGTGCACATGGATCGTCGTTCATTTTTAAGAGGAACAGTAGCCGGGGCTGCCTTAGCATCTGCCGCGCCGTCTGTCATTGGGAGTGCAAAGCCACGTGTCGTCGTGATTGGTGGTGGAGCCGGTGGCGCGACAGCGGCACGCTACATTGCGAAGGATTCTCAAGGAGCCGTCGATGTGGTTTTGATTGAACCCACTCGGACCTACTACACCTGCTTCTTCTCGAACCTCTACATTGGCGGATACCGCGATTTCGCGAGTATTGGTCACACTTATGGCAAATTGGCCAGTGAGTACGGTGTCACGGTCGTGCACGACTGGGCAACGGGGATCGACCGTGACGCGAAGACGGTGGCTTTGGCGTCTGGCACAACGATCGGGTACGACCGTGTAATCGTGGCGCCTGGGATCGACTTCAAATACGAGACCACGCCGGGATATTCGGCCGCAGCCTCGGGCAAGATGCCGCATGCCTGGAAGGGTGGGTCACAAACCCAACTTCTGAAGGCGCAACTTGAAGCGATGCGGCCAGGTGGGACGTTTGTCATGCTGGCGCCACCGAATCCCTATCGGTGCCCGCCAGGACCGTATGAGCGGATTTCGATGGCGGCGCATTTGCTGACTGAAAAAAATCCGACGGCAAAGATCATCGTACTGGATCCAAAAGAGAAGTTCTCTAAGCAGGGGCTCTTCCAAGAAGCATGGACAAAGTACTACGGTGACATGGTGGAGTGGCTGCCAGCGTCGATGTACGGATCGATTAAAGCGATCAATGCAGATACCATGACCATCGAAACTGAATTGGATACCTTCAAAGCAGACGTCGCGAATATCATTCCTGGGCAGCGCGCAGGACATATCGCGAGTAGCGCTGGATTGACCAATGACAGTGGGTTCTGCCCAATTGTCCCAGACACAATGCAATCGCAAATGGATCCAAATGTGTTTGTGCTCGGAGATTCGTCGATCGCCGGTGACATGCCGAAGTCAGGATTTTCTGCAAATTCGCAAGCGAAAGTGGCCGCCATGGTCGTTCGCGCTGAATTGACAGGGTCTCGTGCCTTCCCACCGAAGTTCTCGAATACCTGCTGGTCCCTGGTTGCCACCAACGATGGTGTCAAAGTCGGTGCACGCTACGAGGCAACGCCTGAGAAGATTGCATCTACAGGTGGATTCATCTCGAAGACCGGTGAGTCTGCCGAGTTGCGTAAGCAGACTTATGAAGAATCGATTGGTTGGTACAACGGCATCACCGCTGACATGTTTGGCTAAGCTAAATCTGCGCGAAAAAGCCCTCGTCAGAGGGCTTTTTTGTGTGTCTGTCTTCGCGAGTCCTAGTCGATGAGTCCCGCATGAAAGCGGGCGATCCAGTCGATGACAAAGTGTTTCGCGACACGCCCGCTACGTCCACCACGTCCGATTGCAAAACGATTGGCCGCGATCGCATGCGTCTCCCCAAAACGTGGGAGTGCTTGATCGGCGCCTAAACGCTCGTACCAATGTCGGCACATGGTGAGGTAGGTGTCTTGCGGGTAACTTGGGAACGACAGCCACAACCCAAACCGATCAGATAAGGCAATCCGCTCCTCGACTGCATCCCCATGGTGTAACTCACCGTCGAGCACGAGACTCGACTGGTTGTCACTTGCAGGTTCGGGGACCAAGTGGCGGCGATTACTTGTGCAGACGACCAAGACGTTCTCAGTGAGCTGTTCGAGCGTGCCGTCCAGCACTGACTTCAAGGCGGAGCTTGCGCGCTCACCCTCTGAAAAGCTGAGATCGTCGCAGAAGACAAGAAAGCGGCAAGGCACCTGATGAACGGCGCGTACGATGGCGGGAAGATCACCCAGTTGTTCTTTATCGACTTCAATAATACGGAGCCCTCGATCACAGTAGGCGTTGAGTGCTGCATGGACCATCGAGCTCTTTCCAGTGCCGCGCGCGCCCCACAGGAGAACCGCGTTGGCAGGGCGACCATTTAAAAACTGTTCGAGATTCGCGCGAAAGAGACTTTCTTGACGGGCGACGCCAGACAGATCAGAAAAGCTCAGTTGGAGATCTGCGACAAAGGGCGAGAGACTCCCGGGTAACCAGTGTTGTGGTCGCACCCAGCGAGCGGCCAAGGTCGTTGTCCAATCGATCGGATTCGACTGAGGAATCAAGGTCTCAAGCGTTGCTTGGAGCCTGTTGAAGAAGTCTGCCTGTTGCATTCGAGGTCGTCCATAATGGGTTGAGTTTTTAAGGGATCAGCGGCACTGTGCATCGATGATAAGGAGCGAGCGATGATTGACTTATTTTACTGGCCAACCCCCAACGGGCATAAGATTACTCTGATGTTGGAAGAGTGTGGACTCGAATACCGCATTCATCCGATCAACATCGGCGCTGGGGATCAGTTTAAGCCGGAATTTTTGGCGCTCTCGCCAAATAACCGCATGCCTGCAATCATTGATCAGTCACCCAATGACGGTGGCGATCCGGTGCGTTTGTTCGAGTCTGGGGCGATTCTCCTGTATCTGGCAGAAAAGACGGGTCGATTCATGGCGAGCGACATGCGCACACGCTATCAGACCATCCAATGGTTGATGTGGCAGATGGGTGGCTTGGGTCCCATGGCGGGTCAGAACCATCACTTTAACCTGTATGCCCCTGAGCCAATTCCCTATGCGCAAGAGCGCTACACCAAGGAAACGGCGCGCCTTTACCATGTGCTAGACGTGGGTCTCGAAGGTCGCGACTATTTAGCAGGTCAGTATTCCATTGCGGACATGGCCTGTTATCCCTGGATTGTGCCTCACGTAAATCAAAAGCAAGACCTGAACGATTTCCCCAATGTGAAGGCTTGGTTTGAGCGCATTGGAGCGCGCCCAGCGACGGCAAAGGCCTACGCAGTGGGTGAAGGGATGCGCCCGAGTCGGCCGCCGACCGAAGAAGAGCGTGAGAACATGTTTGGCGAGAAGCAAAAAAGGCGTTAGCTTATAACCGGCGGATATATGTCGCAGGGAGAGCAGTATGACGCGTTATTTCTTGGCAGTGGTTTGGGCGATCAGTGCACTTGCAGTCGCCGATGGTGCGTTGGAGCGTGGTGACTATGGTCCGTTAGACCGGGCCCCAGAGACCGCGCTCTATGATTGGCCCATTGAGGTCGCGCCAGGGGTGTTCAGCGCGATTGGGGCGACGCAACCTGGCACCTATGAAAATGCCGGCCACAATAACAATTTGTCGTTCGTTATCGGCCGTGAAGCTGTTGCGGTGGTGAATGGCGGGGCAACCAACGCGCTTGCACGGGCGCTCCATGCGGAGATTCGGAAGCGGACAGAGCTGCCCGTGCGTTATGTGTTCAGTGAGAATGGACAAAGCCATGCAGTGCTTGGAAATCACTATTGGAAATCTCAGGGCGCGACGCTGATTGGGCATACAGATGCGCAGCACGAAATCGAAGTGCGTGGCTTTCAGATGCTTGAAGGGATGCGGCGCTATGCCCGGGAGCGTGCTGAGGATACGGAGACCGTGTCCTTTGATGTGACCTTCACAGACAGCTACACGGTCGATCTGGGTGGACGCGTTCTTGAGGCCAAGGTTTTCGGTCCTGCGCACTCGCCGGGGGATATCTCGGTTGTGATTCCAGATGCGAACGTCATTCTGGCCGGTGATATGGCTTTTCATGTCCGTATGCCACCAATTTTTGATGACACGGATACGGCAGGCTGGCTGGAAAGCTTTGAGGTGTTTGCCGACTTTGCAAAGGATATGCGGATTGTGCCTGGCCATGGCGGTCCAACCGATATTGCAACCGTCACTGCGGGCACAAAGGATTACCTCGTATTTTTGAGAGATGCAGTACAGGAAGTCATTGATGCGGGTGGCTCTTTGCAGGATGCGTATCAGATCGACCAGTCTGCCTATGCGCATTGGCACACGTATGAGGAACTCGCTGCCCGAAACGCTGGCCGTGTATTCGAGCGTATGGAGTTCGAGTGAGGCTCGGCTTATTGGGGCGGGAAGTGATAGTAGGTCTCATTGAGATACGCTGAGACATCCTGTTCTTCCTCAGGAAACCAGCCAAGGCTAAACACCTGAACGCATGCACTGACTTGTCCGTTTAGCCGAATACGTTCCTGCACCACACGATTCGCTCGCGTGTAGAGCGCTTCATGATTTGGAACACTGTGACAGTCGCTGCAGTGTTCTGCGTGCAAGAAGGCTCCGTTGTCGACATCCGGTTGATACTCAGTTGCATGGCCAAGTGTTGAGAACAAACAGTAGCTGATAGCGATAAGTCCACGTTTCACGCAAGCGCTCCTTTTTGAATGATGAGTCGGGTCACATAGCCTAATCCAAGGTGGCCATGCCCTTCAGTCAACGCGGTTTGCCCCTCGAGTGCTTCAACAATATGACAATCGCTGAAATCCGCAAGCACCTCGTCGACACGATACAGCAGATCGACGGAACGGGGCCCACCGGAGGTGTACTTCAATTGATTGGGATGAAAGGCCTCCAGTACGAACAGGCCGCCGGGCTTTAATCCCTCCGCAATTCGTCGGTGTACCAGTGGTCTGAGATCAGACGGTAGGTGGGCATAAATCGCAATGGCAACCGCGAGCGAGCCCGGCGCGATCTCATAGTCTCTGAGATCTGCGATGACTGTCTGGAGTTGTACGCCACGTGTACTCGCCAGTGCCTGTGCCTTTGCAAGACCGACCTCAGATAGATCGACAGACGTGACCTGAAGCCCCTGTTGCGCCAGAAAGACACCATTACGTCCTTCCCCATCGGCGATCGCGAGCGCGCGTCCCTCGGTGGGAAGGCGATGCTGATTCATGCGTAACCATTGACAAGGCTCTGTCCCGTAGACATAGCCAGGCTGACTGTATTTTTCGTTCCACACCGACGGACGCGCCTTGTTTGACTGCACTGACATGCGTTTCCTCCATATCGTCAGATGATCTCATGGGATTGGCTAGGCTTCCAATGGGATCAGACAGGGAGTCTTCAATGAAACAGCGACAGCATGCTCAGGCCGGTCAAGGGTTGTCTGAGTATTTAGTGATAGTGGGTTTGATTGCAGTCGCTTCGATTGCAGCCGTGGGATTTCTTGGGGGGACAGTGCGTTCCCAAGTCGCCGCGATGGCCAATGAAATCGCGGGCCAAGATGGCTCGTCTGCGGTCGCGATTGCTGAAGGCAACGCGGTGCAAGCTCAGGCCCAAGCGGCGGCCTCTCGTCATCTTGGCAATTATGTGGGCCAAAACGCACGGTTAGGGGGTCAGTGATGCGACAGCGGGGGGTTGCACTGATGTTTAGCCTCGTGCTGCTCCCAGTGATGGCCGCATTGCTTGTCTGGCTGTCGCAAAGCGTACATCTCATCGAACGTGTTGAAGGCCATCAACGGACGGATCGAGCGGCCTATGCGGCCTCCAGTCAATTCGCGGCAGAGCTCAATGCGATGGCGGTGCTCAATCGTCGGATTCTGGCAAGTCATCTCATGGTGGCACATCTGACCAGTTACTTGAGCTTTACCCGATATCTAAAAAGTGTGCTCGATCGTGCAAGCTATCTCGTGCCCTATGCACAGCAGTTGGTGACCGGTGGAACAACCTTGCTCACCGAGGCCGCAAAGCGACAACTTCAGGTAGGTATTGGCGTCGCACTCGTGACGCAGCATCAGTGGGCCTTTGAGATCGTTTCTCATCTCACTGAGGGTGGAGACCGGATTCGTGCCGCGGCGCAGACTGCCGCGGAGCCATTCGCACTTGAAACACTCTGTGTCGCGACACTCTGCCAGCGTGATGCGTTCAGTGCCATGTTATTACTGGCGATGCCCGTGATTGAGGCCCATCCATCGGTGTATGTACCGCTGGTTGAAGCGGCGCTGTCGGGATTGCCTTGTTGCAACAAGCCCATCGCGAATTCCTTCTCTACGCGGGCTTAGCGCCTGATACTGCGGCACTAGAGCCCATCGCACCGATGTTGCGATGCCTGGAGGCCTTTGTCGGACAGGGTACTCTGGAGATCTGCGATGCGCGCTAGCGGACAGGCTGTGATTGAAGCGGTGTTCACCTTGGCAGTCATGCTTGCGGCCTGTGTTGGATTAGTGCATGCAGTGCTGATGACTTGGTGGGCCATCGCGATGCCGCTGGTCCACAGTGAGCTTGAACGTGAAGTGATGGCGAAAGTCAGCTTGATTCAGTTG
>RFUY01000066.1 GCA_009922705.1 Gammaproteobacteria bacterium | reverse complement strand
TTTTTTTGTACAAAAAAACCGGCCCGAGGGCCGGTTTTTGAAGCGGAGAGGGAGGGATTCGAACCCTCGATAGAGTTGCCCCTATACAGCATTTCCAGTGCTGCGCCTTCGACCACTCGGCCACCTCTCCAGCGGCTAGGTGGGGCAAGTGAGAATGTAGCAGGGCGTTCAGTCGACACCGGCGATGCAACGGAAACACAGGATCACAATCCACTGGCGACAAGAGCAGCGCACAATCAGTCATGACGTGCCTGAGGGGGAGTACATCCTCCAGAGCTTCGAGGCCCAGGGGGATCCACTGCCGTTCTCCTGCCGCAATGGTTGTTGCACGTCCTGCGCAGTCCGTGTCATCAGCGGTTCACTGGATCAACGGGAGGCCATGGGACTGTCTCGTGAGCTTCGTAGTAGCGGCTACGGATTACTTTGCGTGGCCAGGGCCACAGCCGATCTGGAAGCAGAGACCCAGGATGAAGATGAGGTCTATGAACTGCAGTTCGGAAGGCACTTTGGCCAAGGACGCGTACGACCAGGACTGCCCCTCGACGAGGATTGATGATGGACACCACCAACCCTGCAGCCGTATTGGACGAGGCTGGGCTCAACCGTGAAGCGATAGAGGAGCTCCACCGTCTTGCTCGCCGGGCAGCCGACGCTGGTGGGACCGTTCTTCAGTCGCACTACGGAAACCTTTCCGATATTCGTTGCAAGGGGAGAGTCGGTGACCTAGTCACCGCCGCGGATCTCGAAGCAGAAGAGGTGGTGATCAGACTTCTGAGGTCTGAAACCCCACAGGTAGGAATTCTCGCTGAGGAATCAGGAAGCCGTGGACCACAAGAGGGGCTGCAATGGGTCATTGACCCCTTGGATGGCACCACCAATTTCGCGCACGGCTATCCACTGTTTGCGACCTCAGTGGGCCTTTGCTGGAAGGGAACGCCCCTGCTCGGCGCAATCTCTATTCCCTACCTCCACCAGACTTACCACTGTTGTCCAGGGCTGGGAGCTTTCTGCAATGACAAGCCGATTGCTGTGAGCCGTTGCGAGAGTCTTGAGGATTCCCTGCTCGTTACAGGCTTCGCCTACGACCGCCACAACCGCCTAGACAACAACTACGCAGAGTTTTGTTGGCTAACCCATCGAACACGAGGGGTCAGGCGAGGTGGCGCCGCAGCAGTCGACCTGGCGTTCGTCGCTGCAGGTCTACTCGATGGGTACTGGGAGCGAGGACTCGCTCCCTGGGATCTTGCTGCGGGAGTGGCCTTGGTACGCCTAGCCGGTGGTCTGGTCAGCGGTTATCGGAGCGAACCATTTGACTTGCACTCCGGGAACGTGATTGCGACTGGCCAGTCCATCCACACTCTGCTCACCGATGAACTGAGCAAGGTCAGGCCGTTGGATGGGGCAGGTTATGGAGCTCCTGAAATCGGGTCCATGGGATCCTGATAGGGATGTCACTGCCCTTTGGATGGCCCTTCAACCTGCCACGGGTGCTCGCGATCTGAATCCACAGCAGGTGGAGCACAACCACTGGCTCCGTGAACGGCTCGCCAGCGTTTATCGACTGTGGGGCTACGAGGAGGTTTCCCCCCCTCGCGTGGAACGCATTGACACCCTCAAGGCTGGAGGGGGAATCGCCAGCCAAGAGATCGTCCGCTTGGTCGCCGATGAGCCCTTGGGCTTGCGACCTGAAATGACCGCGTCTATTGCAAGGGCAGCAAGCACTCGCTTGTCTCAACGGACGCGTCCGCTCCGCCTCTGGGCCTCAGGCACTGTGTTTGAGAGTCGGCAGGCTGATGAGGGGCGCCAGTGCATTGAGGAAAAGCTGCATAGCGGCGTGGAATTGTTTGGTGCACCATCTCCCCATGGGGAACTCGAGCTGCTTTCACTCTTGATGGCCGCTACGGAGAGCCTTGGTTTGAAACCAAGGCATCAGGCCCGGCTCTTAGTTGGCCATGCCGCCCTAATGGATCTGATTCTGTCCCCGTTTAAAGGCGAAGAACGGAACCAGGTGAAAACGGCTTTGACGGAACTGGATCGCCTTGAACTGGAACGGTTAGGTCTCGAACCACAGGCTCATGAGCGGCTGTTAAGACAGCTCGATCTCAGGGGAGAACCATCCATGGTCCTGGAGGAGGAGCGTCGATGCTTTGGTCCTCAACCAGTGCTCAACGATCTGGAAAGGATGTTTAAACACCTGTCTCCTCTTGCGCAGAGGGGAGGGATAGATCTTCAGTTGGATCCCAGCTTCCAACCGCATTACGGGCTCTACGACGGCCTGGTCTTCCAGTTGGTCTGCCAGGGGCACTCCGCACCCGTCGTGATTGCAAGGGGTGGTCGTTACGACACCCTTGTGGCGCGCTTTGATTCCGCAAGGAAGAAAGCCAGTGGACTCGGCTTTAGCTTCTGTCTCGATGATGTCCGTGATCTACCCGGTGCTGCTCAAGCTGCTCGTCAATCATTGACACAGGTTCTGATCGCTTATTCAGACACGACAAGTCTCGAGGACGCTCTAGAAGTTCAGAGGGGCTTGCATCGGGAGGGGATAACCGCTGAGGTCATGCTGGGGCCTCTAGTGAGCCGTGAGGCTGCTGAACAGGTCTGTCAGGAGCGTTGCTGCAGCGAACTCAGGTGGCTGACTCACTAGAATTCCGACTGCTCGTTAAAACGCATGGCTCATACGATCGTCACTGATGTCTGCGAGGGCATTGCAGATTGCGTTGATGCCTGCCCTGTCGCCTGTATACAACCCGGCAAGGGGCGCAACCGTAAAGGCACAGAGTTTTACTGGATTGATTTTGACACCTGCATTGATTGCGGGATCTGCCTTCAGGTGTGTCCAGTTGAGGGTGCGATTCTTGCCGAGGAACGAGCCGACCTCCAGAAGCGACCCTAGGACGTACGGAAACCTCGCCAACCACTGGCTTGAACCGCGTGACTCGCAAGTAATACCATAAGCAAGTTCGCTATTAAATGTGATGCTGGAACAAGGCCAAATCCAGATCCACACTGAAAATATATTTCCAATCATCAAAAAGGCTGTCTATTCCGGCCATGAAGTATTTCTCAGAGAACTCGTAAGCAATGCTGCCGATGCCATCAACAAGCGGAGGATGGCTTCGATGGCGGGTGATTGCAGCGAGGGCCCAGACGGACTGATAAAGCTGACAATCAACCGTGAGAAGAAAGCTATTACTCTTAGTGATAATGGAATTGGCATGACTTCTGATGAAGTCAAGCGTTATATCAATCAGGTAGCCTTTTCAAGCGCCGAAGATTTTCTTGAAAAATACAAACAAGAACAAGATGCGATTATTGGACACTTTGGCTTGGGCTTCTATTCCAGCTTCATGGTTGCACGTGAAGTAGAACTGGTCACCAAATCAGCACGACCTGATAGCCAAGCGGTTCGCTGGACCTGTGACGGTTCGCCCAGTTTCACGTTGTCAGAGGCGGAACGTAGCGAACCTGGAACCGACGTCATCCTCCACTTGCTTGAGGACGAGCTTGAGTATCTAGAACCAGCAAGACTTCGTACACTCATCCAGCAGTATTGCGATTTCATGCCAGTCGCAGTAGAACTGGAAGGAGAATCAATTAACAAGCAAAAGGCTCCATGGCGTCAGAGTCCTAGAGAACTTAATAACGAAGATTACATCGAGTTATATCGTTACCTTTACCCTTTTCAGGGCGACCCTTTGCTTTGGGTTCACCTCAACACCGATTACCCATACTCACTCCAAGGCATTCTCTATTTCCCCAAAATCAGTGGTCGAGCCGACTGGGAGAATGGAGAGATTAAGCTCTATTGCAACCAAGTATTTGTCAGCGATTCGATCAAGGAAATTGTCCCTCGATATCTACTACCACTAAGGGGTGTCATTGATTCCCCCGATATCCCATTAAATGTAAGTCGGAGTGCTCTTCAAACAGATCGGAGAGTTCGATCCATTGGCAATTTCGTCGCCAAGAAAATTGCTGACCGACTGAAGGCACTGATGAAGGATGATCCCAGTAAGTATGCACAGGCATGGGATTCACTCGCACCCTTCATTAAAATCGGAGCTATGGAGGATGAAAAATTTGCGGAACAGGTTGAATCGATTGTCATCTTTGGTACCAGCCATCATCAAACCTCAGAGGGCAATGCCCCCGTCATGCAATCGGACTCCGGTCGAGAGCTCACGACACTGGAAGCTTATTGCTCTCGACAAAAAGAAGGAAGCGAATCAAAACGCATCCTTTATTGCAGTGATGAAATTGCCCAATCAGCTGCCCTTAATCTCTGGACAGAGCAAGGGGCTGAGGTGCTGTATGCGGATAGCATCATCGACAGCCAATTCATCCCATGGCTTGAGGCAAGGCATCAAGAGTTGAAGTTCCAGCGGGTGGACTCAGAACTCGATGAGTCGCTCCGTGACGAATCAAAGGAACTTGCCGATCAAGATGGAGAAACACAAAGTGAGTCATTGAGAGCGTTAATGAAGGATGCGCTGTCCAATGACAAAGTCACCATTCAAGTGCAGGGTCTCAGGGGTGGTCTGGATGCACCTGCCGCCCTGATTTTGCTCCCTGAGCAAATGCGCAGGCTGAACGACATCGGGGCGCTCATGGACCAACGCCTTCCAGGGTTACCAGAGCACCATGTGCTTGTGGTCAATCGCAATCACCCCTTGGTGAAAGGCCTGCAAAAGCTGGAGGCGGGGGCTGTGCTGACCTCGTCCAGCGCGGAATCTCCAAGCAAGGTCCTTGCAAGGGATCTGGCCACATACCTCTACGACATGGCGAAGCTCAGCGTCGGAGGCCTCGATCCTCAGGACCTCCACGGTCTTCAGCGACGAAGCACGAAACTGTTGGCAGCACTGATGGAGAGGGGGGGCTGAGCCCCTGCTTTGCTAAAATTCTGGTTTGGTCCTAACGGACCGCAGATCAATAGAGGATTCGACCATGTCTCGGGTGTGCCAACTCACCGGAACACGCGCCAACAACGGCATGGCGGTGAGCCACTCTCACATCCGCACCAAGAAACTGCAGCAGGCCAATCTGCAGCAGCGTCGGCTTTGGTGGGCGGAAGGCAAGCGCTGGGTCAACCTGCGTATCACGACACGCGCTCTTAAAACGATTCAGAAGAAAGGTCTTGGCGCTTATGCCAAGTCACTTGGTATTGATCTCAGCAAGATCTGATTGCTCCTAGGGTCAAGCAGTCAGGTCCAGACCCAATGAACTTCAACCGTCGTCAGCTCCTCCGACTACTAGTTGTCGGTGGAGCTTTTTTTTGCCGTGGAAGGTCTGCTCAAGCCCTTGGTGGAACAATGCCTGCCATTGGCAGCGTTGCGCCAATGTTTGACCTGGAAGGAACCGACCGTACCAATCCTGATCAAAAACGTTGGTCTCTAAATGACTTTCAGGGACGCTGGCTCGTTCTTTACTTTTATCCAAGAGATTTCACATCAGGATGCACTATTGAGGCCCATGGCTTTCAAAGCCTAGTCAACGAATTTGACCAAGCGGGGGCCAGCATCGTTGCCATCAGTGCGGATAATTTGGAAGAGCATGAATCCTTCTGCACCAGTGAAGGTCTTGACTTTCCCTTGCTGTCAGATCCAGACGGAGCTGTGAGCCGACGCTATGGGTCATGGATGCCGCCATACTCGATGCGCCATACATTCCTCATCGACCCAGAAGGAGTGCTCTCGGAGAGCTGGACAGGTGTTCGCCCCGTCGGACACGCACGTGAGGTGCTCAGAACACTTCAGACCGCATGCCAACAAAATCGACGAGTTTGACAACCAGAGCAAATTAGGGAAAGGTAGAAGAAGGCCTACATAGGCTGTCCTCTCAAGGGCAGCCTCGGAGATGGATTTTCATGGCGAGCAAAAAGGGCACAAGTTCATTCATCCTTCTGTATCACCGAACTCCCTTCGATGCGGTTGTTGATTCAGAAGGAAGAATTCAATGGGCTGACCAAAAAAGTCCTAATGGCATAATACCAACACTGAGAAATTTATTCTTGAGCAATCTCGATGGAACATGGATTGCTTGGAGAGAGGTAAATGAAGAAAATGATGATTCGGTCGAACGAACACTGATGTCAAATCCAGCACCATTTGTGCTCAAGAGAATCCCTCTAAATAGCAAACAAATCAATAGCTTTTATCACGTTACCTCAAAGGAGTCTTTTTGGCCAATCCTTCATACGTTTCCCACTTACTTCGATGTCAATAATGCAGACTGGGGAATTTTTGAAACTGTGAATCAACGATTTGCCAATGCGGCCTGCGAAGAGGCGGCTGAAGGTGCAATTGTCTGGGTCCATGACTACAACCTTTGGCTCGCTCCTGGAATGATTCGAGAGCAGCGTCCAGATCTGAAGATTGCATTTTTTCATCATACTCCTTTTCCAAGTAATGACGTGTTCTCTATCCTGCCCTGGCGCGACCAAATTCTCAAAAGCCTTTTATGCTGCGATGTTGTCGGGTTTCATATACCGAGATATACAGAAAATTTTGCACGTGCAGCAAGCTGCCTCATTGGTGCCAAGAAAGGGCCAAAAGTACCTGTAGGTGCAAGATTCCTTGAATCAGGAACGGCTTTGAGCGAACCATCTGAAACGCAGTTGCTGGAATATAACGGTCGAACAATTAGATTATTATCTTCACCTGTAGGAACATCGCCAGATTTAATTCAGGAGCTTGTTCATGAAGAAGAGATCGAAAAATTATCTCAACAGATTGAAGAAGATACACGGAAGGGTAGAAAGCTGATTTTGTCAGCAAGCCGAGTTGACTACACAAAAGGGAATGAAGAACTCTTGCTATCATTCGAACGATTACTTGAGCGTCGGCCAGAACTTCATGGACGGGTCGTTTTGATGTTAGCGTGTGTTTCAGCGGCAAGCGGCATGAAAATCTATGAGGAAACGCAGAGATCAATTGAAGAGATGGCAGGGAGGATCAATGGACGCTTTAGCTTGATCGATTGGGTGCCAGTAAGATTCTCTACAAGAAGAATACCTTATAGAGAGATGATTGCTTGGTTTACTCGGTCAGACATTTGCTGGATCACTCCATTACGAGATGGTCTTAATCTCGTGGCAAAAGAATATGCAGCTGCAAGAAAAGGGCAAGATGGCGTTCTTGTCCTCTCAGAGTTTACTGGTGCATCTGTAGTACTCGATGGTGCTGTGCTAACCAATCCTTACTCACATCGAAAAATGGATGAAGCCATTGATATTGCCCTCTCCATGCCACCAGAAGAGCAGATCTTGAGGATGGAAAAAATGACGTCTGCGGTGGAAAGTTTTACGGTTTCAGACTGGGCTGAGGAACAGCTCGGAGCCATGAGCTAGGTGAATCAATGAGGTTCATGCAACTTCGTCCCGCTACCACGACGCTGCTGATTGTCTTGCTCGTCGTAATGACATGGTTGGGTCTAAAGACTTCTCTTGCGAGCCAGACAGTGGATGTGAAGGTACTAATGCCGGCTCCATTCGCTGATGCGACGAAACCCCTGGTGGATCAGTTTAACCAAGAACATCATGGTCATATTCGTCTCTCCGTGGTCAAAGGACCGCTTGAGACAGAGGCAATCTCCGACCTTGCTATCAGCAGTTTGTTGCTTGGAAATCCACCATTCGATGCTTTATTAATGGATGTGACATGGGTCCCCAAATATGCCAAGGCTGGATGGTTGCAGCCATTGGACCAGTGGTTTGAAAAAGCGGAGTTTGAGCAGCTGGCCAAAGGAGTTCAACCAGGGAATGAATTCGAAGGCCAAATCGTCCGCTGGCCATTTGTCGCAAGTATGGGGCTTCTCTACTGGAGAACAGACCTTATGGATACACCACCACGGACCCCAGATGAGTTAGTCAATATCAGTAAGCAATTACAAGCAGACCAAAAGGTACCGTGGGGGTACGTCTGGCAAGGACGGCAATATGAAGGATTGAGCTGTGTCTTTCTGGAAATGATTCATGGCTTTGGAGGGATTTGGTATGACCCATCCACAGGCACTATTGGACTGGATCAAAAACCAGGTCTGGCTGCTGCCAATTGGTTAACTAACCTGATCAAAGACGGCATTAGCCCACG
>RFUY01000065.1 GCA_009922705.1 Gammaproteobacteria bacterium | reverse complement strand
CGCGCCCTGCAGCATGCGATGGATGGCGGCAAAGAAATACTGTTGGTTGCTCAAAAGCTTGCCAATGAAGATGAGCCACGCGCCTCCGAGTTGTACGAGATTGGAACGATTGCGTCCATTTTGCAGCTTTTGAAGCTACCCGATGGCACTGTGAAGGTGCTGATTGAAGGTGGTCAGCGCGCAAAGATCAGTCAGTTCGCCTTGGATGGTGATCATTACCGCGCCACAGCCGTGCCTGTGCCGTCAATTCCTCTGAAAGAACACCACCAAGATGCGTTACTGCGCGTTTTGATGGATCAATTCGAGAAATACGTCAAGGCATCGAAAAAAATCCCTGCTGAGGTGATGGCGTCTTTGCAAAGTATCGAAGAGCCCGGTCGCTTGTGCGACACCATGGCCGCGCATCTTTCCCTGCCTTTGAAGGAAAAGCAGGCGCTTCTCGCCTACGAGGATGTGAAAGAGCGTCTCGAATACTTGGTCGCGTTAATGGAATCCGAGCTTGACCTGTTACAGGTCGAGAAGCGGATCCGTGGGCGGGTCAAGGAGCAAATGGAGAAAAGCCAGCGAGAGTACTATTTGAATGAGCAAATGAAAGCCATTCAGAAGGAAATGAATGATCTGGATGACACGCCTAATGAAATGGAGGCGTTGCAGAAGCGCATTGACGAAACTGGCTTAACCAAAGAGGCGAAGGAGAAGGCAGACGCTGAACTGGCGAAATTGAAGATGATGTCGCCCATGTCTGCGGAAGCGACGGTTGTTCGCGCATATTTAGATTGGTTGCTTGGTGCACCCTGGAATAAGCGCTCAAGGGTAAAACACGACTTGGTCCGCGCGCGTGACATTTTGGAAGCCGATCACTACGGCCTCGATGACGTGAAAGAACGTATTCTTGAGTATCTCGCTGTACAGATGCGGGTGAAAAAATCTAAGAGTCCGGTCTTGTGTTTGGTTGGCCCGCCTGGCGTCGGCAAAACGTCCCTCGGTGAATCGATTGCGCGTGCAACCAATCGCGAGTTTGTGCGGATGGCGCTCGGCGGTGTTCGTGATGAATCGGAAATCCGAGGTCATCGGCGGACATACATCGGGTCGATGCCAGGCAAGATTATTCAGAAGATCTCCAAAGCAGGGGTCAAAAATCCGCTGTTTTTGTTGGATGAAATCGACAAGATGGGTATGGATCATCGCGGTGATCCTGCCTCCGCGTTGCTCGAGGTGCTCGATCCAGAGCAAAACCACACATTTAATGATCATTATCTCGAGGTTGATTTCGATTTAAGCGAAGTGATGTTCGTGTGTACGTCAAACTCAATGAATATGCCTGCACCTTTGTTGGATCGAATGGAGGTCATTCGGATCCCGGGGTACACCGAAGATGAGAAGCTCAATATTGCGAAGCGGTACCTGGTACCGAAGCAGATCAAAAATAATGGCCTTGGGACCGGCGAAATCGCCATTCCTGATTCGACGTTGACCGATTTGATTCGTTACTACACGCGGGAAGCCGGGGTGCGCGGTTTGGATCGGGAAGTGTCAAAGCTCGCACGAAAAGCGGTCCGTGAACGGATTGAGGCTGGGTTTCGCAAAACTGAACAGCTGGAGTCGCCAGCGATTGTGATCAGTCCAGATCGCTTGGAAGACTATGCTGGCGTGCGTAAATTTACCTACGGCTTAAAAGAAGCTGAGGATCGAATTGGTCAGGTGACTGGGCTTGCGTGGACTAGTGTCGGTGGGGAGTTGCTCACCATCGAAGCAGTGTCTGTGCCTGGGAAAGGCAAGCAGATTCGGACCGGAAAGCTTGGCGATGTCATGCAGGAATCGATTCAAGCTGCGCTCACTGTCGTGCGGTCACGTGCGGTTGGTTTGGGTATCGATCCTAACTTCCATGAGAAGAGTGATCTGCACATTCACGTGCCAGAGGGTGCGACGCCGAAGGACGGCCCGAGTGCCGGGATTGGGATGTGCACAGCATTGGTGTCTGTGTTGACAAATGTCCCGGTGCGCGCAGATGTGGCGATGACCGGTGAGATCACCTTGCGCGGCCAGGTGCTTCAGATTGGTGGATTGAAAGAAAAATTGCTTGCGGCGCACCGCGGCGGTATTAAAACCGTCATCATCCCTGATGAGAATGTGCGTGACCTCAAAGAGATTCCGGATAACGTCAAGGCAGATCTTGAGATCCGTCCGGTGAAGTGGATCGATGAGGTTTTGGACATTGCGTTAGCGTATTTGCCTGAGCCTTTCGTCGCAAAGGATCCGGCGCCGGCGGTGGAATCTGAGACGGATCCTCTAAAAAATCCGGCGAGGGCGCACTAAAGCTGTTGTTTATCAGTATTTGCATTGGTATAAACGACAAGCGCTAGTTGTTGCTGCGGTGACTAATCAGAACGAAAACGCACCGCAGTGTGATTGAAATAGACCAATAGGGGTATTTGAGAGTGAATAAAGCAGAATTGATTGACGCGATCGCCGCTTCAGCGGGTTTGTCCAAGGCTGATGCGGGCAAGGCGCTTGATGCGACACTTGCTGCCGTAACCGGCGCGTTAAAAGGTGGTGACTCTGTGTCACTGGTTGGATTTGGAACATTCCAAGTGAAAGCGCGCGCGGCGCGTACCGGCCGTAACCCGCAAACTGGGGCAACCATTGAAATTGCTGCGGCGAAAGTGCCTGGCTTTAAAGCTGGTAAGGCACTCAAAGACGCTGTTAATTAAGCCTCTTTAAATACGTACCGAAAAGGGGCCTCAGGCCCCTTTTTTGAATCTATTCAGGACTTCCCATGCTGCAATCCATACGTGACCGTTCCTCAGGGCTCATCGCCAAATTTATCGTAGGCTTGATCGCGATTACTTTCGTCATCACTGGCGTCAACTTTTTTGTCACAGGCGATGGCGAGACCGTGATAGAGACTGTGGGCTCTGTCGAAATCACTGAGCGACAGTTTGTTGAGGCCTTAGACCGAGAGCGTCGGCAAATGTTGCAGATGGTGAACGATCCAGCCGCGATCGATGAAACCATTTTGCGTAATGGGGTGATGCAAGGGTTGATCGAGCAGGCTGCGTTACAAAACTATGCCCAAGGCCTTGGTTACAGTGTGTCCGACGCGCAGTTGGATGCGGTCATGGTTCAGATTCCTCAGTTTCAGATCGATGGACGCTTTGACGCGGGAGCTTATGACCGAGCGCTTGGACAACTGGGATTGAGTCGGCTTGGTTTTCGTGAGGAGCTTCGTCGGAATCTGCTGCAGTACCAGGTCCAGGGTGCCGTTGAGCTGTCAAGTTTCGTGCTGCCTTCAGAAGTGAAGGCGCTTAGCGAACTTCAGAATCAGACGCGCAGCGGTGTTTTTGTGGAAATCCCTGTTGAACCGCTGATTGCAGGGGTGGTGTTGACTGAGGCTGAGATTGAACAGTTTTACAATGAGACGCAGTCGCGTTACTTCGCACCTGCCCAGTTAGATGTCGAGTATGTTCTTCTCGATTCCACGGCGTTTTTGGACGGAATTGAGATCACCGATGCTGAGGTTGAGGCAGCTTATGCAGCGGAAGTAGACGCACTGCGTGGTCGACTAGAACGCCGGGCTCGGCACATTTTATTTGTCGGAGACGATGCGATGGCGCGTGCGGAGGCTGCCATCACTGCCCTTGACAGTGGTGCGGAGTTTGCGGTCTTGGCACAGGAACAATCTGACGATATCGCATCAAAGGAGTTGGGGGGTGATCTTGGATTTGCCCCAGCAGGAACCTTTGTGCCGGAATTTGAGGTAGCGCTTGATCAACTTGCAATCGGTGAGCGGTCAGGGCCGGTCGAAACTCAGTTTGGTGTGCATGTGATTGAGTTGTTGGACTCGCGCGCCGAACCTGTGCCAGTGCTGTCCGAGCGGGCACCTCGGCTGCGTGAGGAGTTGCGTGAAACAGCCGCAACGCGTCAATTGCAGGAGCGGATTGAAGAGTTTGCCAACATTGCGTTCAGTGGCACCTTGTCTGAGTTAACCGAGGTGTTCAATGTCGAGGTAGTGTCTGTCGCGGATGTTCCAGAGACCGGTGGACCAGAGGTGTTGTCGAGTCCAGCTTTTCTTAGACGGGCATTTTCTGAGGAACAACGGGTGTCCGATCTGAATGCCGACGCCTTTGAAGTGGAGCCTGGGGTGTTTATGACGTTTCGTGTGCGCAACTACCGTGCGCCTGCGACTCAGCCCTTGGAGGAGGTCAAGGAGACCGTTGTCGCAGATTTGACCCGTGAGCGGGCGCTCGAGGCTGCACGGCAGATCGCCGACGAGGCCCTGGCCACATTGCGGGAGAACGAATCGAAATCTTCCCTTGAAGCGGCGCTTGGTCGGCCAGTGATCGAGTTTGTCGATGTACCGCGTGCGGGGAATTCGGACGTGACAGCCAGCCGCAGTCGCGTCTTGTTTGAAATCCCGCTGACCGCGGACGGCTCTCCGGCGCTTGGCGTGTCTGAAATTGGTGGAAACACGGTGATTGCAACCCGGATTGATCGTGTAGGAACAGCCCCTGTTGAGCCGGCAGTGCTTGCCGAGGTGCAGTCGGCCCTGACCCGTTTCCGCTCAGGACAAGAGGCCGGAGAGTATTGGAATGATGTTCTGAATACCATGAGGCCAATGCGTTAATGGATTTTTGGGCGCAATACGGATTGTTTCTGCTTCAGGCGCTCACTGTTCTTTGTGTTGTGCTTGTCATTGTCATCGCGCTTGGGCGGCAATCTCAGGGTGATGATGGCAAAGGACGATTGGTTATTACCAATCTCAGTGCGCGGCTTGACGCGCAGCGTGATCAACTTAAGGAGGCTGTTCAGCGCGCATCAACGCGTCCGCAAAGCCTTTGGGGGCGACTCAAGTCGGGCTGCCGCCGCGGTGAGAAGCCAAAGCCTGCTATGGCATCCCGAGAGGGTGTCGTGTATGTGCTCGACTTTAAAGGCGATATACAGGCCTCGCGTGCGGATGCGTTGAAGCAAGAAATCACCACAATCCTGTCGTTAGAGACGAAACCTGTCGAGGTTATCATTCGTCTAGAATCCCCGGGTGGTTTAGTACATCGCTATGGGTTTGCAGCGAGTGAGTTGGCGAGACTTGAGGCGGCTGAGATCCCGACAACGGTCTGCGTTGATACTGTTGCCGCCAGTGGTGGCTACATGATGGCTGTGTGTGCTCGTCAAATTATTGCTTCACCGTTCGCGGTGCTTGGGTCTATTGGTGTTGTGGCGCAGGTGCCAAATGTCCATCGGTTTTTGAAACGCCATGAGATTGATGTCGAGTTACACACAGCGGGTTCACATAAGCGCACGTTGACTGTACTGGGTGAAAATACGCCTGAAGGACGCCGTAAGTTTCGGGACGACCTTGCCAATACGCATCGACTATTCAAAGCGTGGATTCATGAAAAGCGCCCACAGTTGGATGTTGAGTCCGTTGCCGACGGGTCCATCTTCTACGGTCAGGACGCACTCGCGAAAGGTCTCATCGATCGTATCTCGCCATCAGATGACATTATTCGTGAGTGCTCTCGCCGCCATACGGTGTTACATCTGGCGTGGGTTCAACGCAAATCCTTGGCAAAGCGTCTAACCGGTGATGTGTTGTCTGAGGTGTCGGCGCGCGCTGAATCTTGGCTCATGAAACGCTCAGAGGACTTTACTCGGTTGTGAAGGTGACGCTGTTTACCGATGGCGCCTGTAAAGGCAATCCAGGACCCGGTGGGTGGGGCGCCGTTTTGCAGTGGGGAACGCACGAAAAGCGGCTGTGCGGTGGGTGTGCCCAAACAACCAATAATCGAATGGAATTGACGGCGGCCATTGAAGGGTTGCGTGCGTTGACGCGACCTTGTGAGGTTGAGCTCTGGACAGACTCGGTCTATGTCAAGGATGGCTTAACGAAGTGGATGCCGAATTGGAAGGCCAATGGGTGGCGCACCGCCGCAAAGAAGCCGGTTGCAAACCAAGACTTGTGGCAAGCATTGGATGCTGAAGTTGAGCGGCACCAGGTCAATTGGCATTGGATCAAAGGGCATGCTGGACACCCTGGAAACGAACTGGCAGATCAATTGGCAAATCAAGGAGTAGAGCAGTGCGTCAAGTCGTGTTAGACACGGAAACCACCGGTCTCGATCCTGATCAGGGTCACCGGATCATTGAGATTGGCTGTGTCGAGCTGATCAATCGCCGGCTGACAAATCGACATTTCCATGTGTACATCAATCCTGAACGAGAGATTGACCCAGGCGCGATTGAGGTCCATGGCATTACCAATGAGTTTTTGGCGGACAAGCCCAATTTTGCGGGGATTGTCGACGAATTTATTGCGTTTGTGCGTGGTGCTGAACTGATTATTCATAACGCGGCCTTTGACTTGGGATTCCTCGATGCCGAGTTGATGCGTCTGGGACGCGATGTCCGAATGGCTGACCTGATGGCTGGCGGTGATGCATTGGATACGCTGTTGATGGCGCGCTCGAAGCGCCCTGGAAAGCGGAATTCTCTGGATGCGTTGTGCCGCGATTATAAGGTGGATGCCTCTGAACGGTCCTTGCATGGCGCCTTGTTAGATGCAGAGCTCTTAACACTCGTCTATCTCGCGATGACGCGTGAGCAGTCCAGCTTACTTGCTGGGGAGGGCTCTGATGACCGAACGCAGGGTCGGGAGCAATGGCAGCCTGTGGTCCGCCAACAGACAGGTCCAGTGATTCAGCCAAGCGAGGACGAGGCCGCGAATCACGCGCAATTTCTTGAGGTCTTACGCGGGCAGGGCGCAACTCCAGTCTGGGATCAAGCTAGTTCATGACTGGGTGGCTTGGTGATCATGCGGGGATGCGCTGGAGCCCAGGCCTGGATGAGGGCCTCTCACAGGCTGTGATTGTGGGTGGTCCTGATCGGACCTTGGCCGCGGATCGTGAGGGTCATGCCCTGTGTGTCGCGCGCGATGATGCCAGGATTCATGGACTTGATCAGCACTTGGTGGGGACGGTTCAGCACTGCACCTATTGGGTGGTCGATGCGAGTGAAGCCACTGGGGACGATTGGGAGTGGTCACCTCCGAGGCCCCTAATTGTTGGGGCAAGTAGTGACACGTTCATTGCGTTGAGTGCGGCGCTTCAATGGCTCGACTTTCTTCGTGAGCATCGATTTTGCGGCGCCTGCGGACACGTAATGCGGCCGTCATTGTCTGATCGTGGTCGACAGTGCGGACAGTGTGGCTTGATCAGTTATCCGCGCGTGTCGCCATCGATCATTATTCTAATCACGCGTGGCGATGAGCTATTACTGGCACGCTCTCCACGGTTTGTGAATGGGATGTATTCAACGCTTGCTGGTTTTGTCGAAGCCGGGGAGTCTGCAGAACATGCCTGTCATCGGGAGATCTTTGAAGAAGTTGGAATTCGGATCCACCCGCCAACATACCTGGGTAGTCAAAGTTGGCCATTCAAGCACTCCTTAATGCTTGGATATCGCGCAGAATGGCTCTCCGGTGAGATCAAAGTGGATGGGGTGGAGATTCTTGATGCGCAGTGGTTTCATCCAACTCGCCTGCCTCCGCTACCACAACATGCCTCAATCTCCAGAGGCTTAATCGATCACTTCCTTCTGGAGCGGGGCTATCCAATGACGCGAGATAGTGCATAAAGCTGAAGAACACGATCAAATGCGCCTCCCTTGGTCAGGATGTCTATGGACAGCTCGAGGTCTCGATAAGATCGGCGACTATTGTAGGGTGACGCGACACATTTTGGTCCCCAGTATGATTTTTTGAACTGACGGTGTAGTGTCTACCCGGGGAGTACGAGGATTAAATGATGGGGACTTTCGGTGTTGGGATCTGGCAACTTGCCATAACTGGCCTCGTCTCCGCGTTGAGTGCGTTTGGTTTGTACCATGACCCGTCTCTGACACAGAAGCTATTCGAAGCCGAGCTCAAAGCATTAGCGACCTACGTTCGAGCCGAAGGGTTTCAGTTTTCGTACGATCGAGTCAGATACTCGGACAGTGACATTGCGATTATCGATAATGTGGTTCTGTCGATCCCGGTAGATGAGCATTGTATTGCTGACGCTAAAATTACTCCGGTTGATCCGAATCTCGGACTTCCACTTGTAAATCCGTGTTTCGCGGATCTAAGGTTTCGTGCAATCAAGGTCACTGGGCTCGGCGTGAGCAAGGAAACTGCACCGAGTTATAAGCTTAGTTTTGAAAATGGGTATCTTGATCTCGCAACACTCAATTCGGCGCAAGCCAAAGTGCTAAAGCGACTTCTTTCGCTTGAGAATCAGTTGCGGATCAATGTTGAAATTGACGGCGTCTATTTGATTGCAAATGACAGACTTGATCTCGCATTCGAATTTGATTTG
>RFUY01000064.1 GCA_009922705.1 Gammaproteobacteria bacterium | reverse complement strand
GTGGTCTCTGGGGCGAGCACCAAGGCAGCCTTGAGGGTCTCGATATCTTCTGACCAAAAAATCGTCCCTGAATCAATCCCGGCGATCGCTTGGGTGATTGCTTTCACAAAGGGATCTCCGTGCGCGGGAACACGCTCGCCTTTGAGCAATGGTGGGAAGACAGGCTGTCCTTCGGTCACCGGTGGTTGCATTAGGCAAAGACTCCTGATGCGATCAACTGGTCTGCAAGCGCGAAGAAGGCTTGGGCCTGTGGACCGTTAGGGTGGCTGACAACAATCGGTGCGCCGCCATCACTGGCAATGCGGATGTCCAAATCCAAGGGGATTTCCCCCAAGAAGGGAACGCCCAATTTCTCGGCTTCTGCTCTCGCTCCGCCATGTCCGAACGGGTGGTGAGACATGCCACAGCCCGAGCAAACGAAAGACGCCATATTCTCGACGATCCCGAGCAATGGAACTTCCATGCGTTGGAACATATCAATCCCTTTGCGCGCGTCGATCAGCGCAATGTCCTGGGGTGTGGACACGACCACCGCGCCGGTCAAGTTGGTCTTCTGACTCAAGGTCATTTGCACATCCCCTGTCCCTGGCGGGAGGTCGACGAGCAACACATCTAATTTGCCCCACTGTACTTGGTTGAGCATCTGTTGGAGCGCCCCCATGAGCATGGGACCACGCCAAATAATGGCTTCGTCTTCCGGCGTCATAAGACCTAGCGACATCAGTGTCACGCCATGATTACGAAGGGGCAGGATGGTCTTTCCGTCCGGGCTCGATGGTCGGCCAGAAACCCCAAGCATGCGAGGTTGGCTCGGGCCGTAGACATCCGCATCCAGTAAGCCCACACGCAGGCCGCGACCAGCCAGTGCAACGGCGAGGTTAGACGACACTGTGGATTTGCCAACGCCACCCTTCCCAGACGCAATGGCGACAATGTGACGGACGCCGTCGGGGTTCTGCTTTGGTGGGTTTTTCGGCTTGGCATCGGTGGCGATGACATTTGGATTTGCCGCTGGCTTGACCACCGCTTTGGCGGCGGCATCCTTAAACTGAACGGCGGCCGGCTTAGCCCCGGAATCATGATCTGACATAGTGGGTCCTAGGGTGATTCGACGGTAATCTGGCCATCGACCGTGTGGTGTAATCCGAGTTCTGGCATCCGCAGTTCAACGGTGACTGTGAGCTGATCTGGAAGCTGACCCGCCTTCTCCGCTGCGCGAACGGCCTCTTCAATCTTTTGCTGGGATGTCACGCCAACGGATTTTAGAAATTTTCGCATCGACATGTTGAATGCGTCGTCATTCATGGTGAACCCTCGCTGTTCTTATCAGGCATGACAATACGGGCAAGACGGTAAAAATCAATTGGAATGCTTGTATCTTTTGCCTCACACCCTTAGTTTTTTGATGAGAACCATAAAAAGAGGTCTGACCATGGGCAAATGGGTGCGAACGTGGGCAGTGTTGCTTGGGCTTCTGCCGCTGGCCGGATGGGGCGCACAGGCGAAAGTGTTTCTTCCAGAACCCTGGATCGAGGCTGGGCTGGATACACATCTGTTTCCACGGTTCATGTTTAAATCGAGGATCCGACTTGAGGCGACGTCTGTGGACGCTGAGGCCTCGTTTGCGCTGCGCCCCATGGCCGCTGATGAAACGGGGATTCATGTCGCTAATGTCGATGACCTGATGATTGGGGTCATCTCGACGGGTGCGACCTCTGAGCCAATGAGTGCCTTCGCGGATTGGTTACTCAGTGAACCTGGGCGCGCGGCGTTACTCGATTTTTCAGTCGCGGGTGCTCCGCTATTCACGACACCGGTTCGCGTGCAACCTGTGGTCGCAGAAGTAGCGCTGACCGGCGACCCGGTCCGCGGAAAACAACTCTCTGAGGCGCACTGCGGCCGGTGTCATGTGGTAGATCGCGCGAAACCCTTTGGGGCGATTGGGAACTCACCGTCGTTTCATGCAATGCGGTCATTTACGGATTGGTTGCCCACATTTTCGGCGTTCTACACCGCGAATCCACATCGTGCCTTGATTGCGATTGAATCCGTGCAGGATCCACACACCGATCAAACCCCGGTGCATATCGCACGCATTAAGCTGACACTCGATGATGTCCTCGATATCGTGACCTTTGTTGGCACGTTGGAGCCCCTTGATCTAGGCGCTCCAGTGCAGGCGCGTTAACTAGCTGTCTAGATAGTCGTCGGTGGTCCGTGGCCGTGGCCGCTCGCCAAGCTTCATGGGTGCATTTTCGTCGTGATATTGCGCGTTGATTCGGCAGTCATCACACATCTGGATCAGTTTGAAATTGTCCGAGCCGGTATACATCCAATGCTTGCCATTCAACTTTTCAATAATCCGCTCAATCGTAGACTTCACCCCAAATTCACGGCCACATTCAATGCAGGCAAAGGGTTCCTCGCCATGGAGTGGGCGCGGTGACAGTACACCCTTATCGAGATTGAGTTGTGGGTTCAGTGTAATGGCTGATTCCGGGCAGGTATTGGCGCAGAGTCCGCACTGAACGCAACTGTTCTCTGTGAAATTGATTTCGGGTTTGTCTGGGTGATCGCCAAGGGCGGCCGTCGGACACAAGGACACGCAGGCCAAACAGAGGGTACAGGCGTCACCATTGATTTGAATCTCGCCATAGGGAGCTCCTGCTGGCAGTGAAATCGAGGGTGCAGTGGCGGCGTCTGCAGTGCGAGTCACCTCTGCCAGTGCGCTTGAAACCACACGTACGACATCACGCCGACCACCCACTAACAGGACTGGATCAATGGCTGCGGCCGGCTCAGGCGCTGTCTTTAAGGCATCGAATAGAGCGCCTGGAGAGACCACTTCAATCCGCTGGATCCGTTCTGTCTTGTGCCCAGTCCCGAGCAGAATCGCCTCGGTCAGTAACCACTGTGGATCAAATGCCTCGCGCTCTGTGTTGGGGCTCAAGAGGACCGAGACCTGGCTAAATCCAGCACCAAGTGCTGCAAGGCATTCGGCGTGACCCACACCTTCGACATGATCAAGACCCAGCGGGATCACATCTGCCGGGAGCCCTTGGCCGTGCCGTGCAAGCAGTCGGATCAGTTCAGCCCCGAATTCTGCGTCATGGATGAGGAGTCGAGGCGCGCTTTTGGCATGGGCTCGATAGGTCTCCGAGAGCGTCGCAATGGTTCGTGTGAAATGCTCAAATGGGGGATCTGTCATGGTGACAGCGCCGGTCGGACAAACGGCTGCGCAGGAGCCGCAGCCGGCACACACATTCGAGTCAATAAAGACGGTGTCACCGCGACTTGAGATTGCTTCTGTGGGACAAACATCCAGACAGCGCGTGCAGCCTGTTTTTTTCGCCCGTGAGTGTGCGCATAGACTCTGTTCAAAGTTGAAATAGATCGTCTTTTCAAAGGTGCCAATGCGATCTAAGGCTTTGGCGACCAGTGCTCGTAAGGCGACCTGATCGTCAGGCTTGGCATAAAAGTAGCCATTTCGTTTGTGATGCGCCGGAAATGCTGGCTCGAGACCGCGGACATCAATAAATATGTCGCAGTTTGATTTCGCGCCATCGCGTGGTGCGGAAAACGTCAGTTTACCCCGCCCGGTGGGAATCACTTCGGCAAACTGGTCAATCACGATTTTAAAGGCGCCAAGTGCACCTGATACCTCGCGCAGTGACCCACGCGCGATGTCATAGGCGGCAGTTGGTTCTTTGAGCTTCGGTTCATCCGTAATGATGATCGTGACCCCGAGCGTTGGCGTGAGTTGTGCGGCCAGCCACTCACAGGCGGCTTGTGGGCCGACAATGCAGCAGACACCCTGTGATTCGATGGTCTTTAACGGCGCCATCGGTTGGGCCAAGGTGGCGGCCTTTAACAAGGCGGCTTGTTTTGCTTCTACCTGACTCTGTTCGGCGTCTGCGGGTGCCCAGCCGGCCCGATCCCGTATATCGATGGCCATAAATGGGGCGGCTTGGCCCGACGTTGCGATGATCTCTTCACTCAATCGATCAAACAATTGTGCTTGTTGTCCACAGGCGATAATCACCTCGCCGTCCGCGCTGAGTGCGGTTGCGACACGATCTAAATCAGTTGTGCAGAGCCCCGAGGAGGTGACGACCTGTTGCGCACCGGCGACCTGCTTTAGCAGCTCTGGGTTCACCGGTTGGGTGTTGACGCAGTCACACACGAGTAATGTGCGGTGTTGGGCCATATCGGGATCTCCTGCCAAGTGATGGCTTGTTATTGCTGAATCAGATCACACAGTGCTATCTAGTGCAGTAAAGTTCAAGGATTTGAAATTCGCTTTCAAATCTTGGAACGTGATGCCATGGATGGCCAGAGCAAAAGAGAGTGAAGTGGGTCAATGGCAGAAAATAAGACAATGAGTGCCTGGCAACGCAGCATGCCACTCGGCGTTATGGTGCGTCGGACGCCTGGCGTGACGCGCTGGGCGCAATGGATTTGGACACCTGTTGCTGTTGTGCCGGGCGCCCCAGATGCGTTCTGGAAAGTCATGCGTGAGGATGGCGATGTGGTGGACTATCTGGCCGGAGTCACTGAACTGACGTTGTATCGAAGTGACGTGGAGGCATACAAAGTCTCGTTGAACATGGAAATGCCCTCGCTGTGGGTCATCTTAGTGCCCGATCCAGTGGGCGCGTCCCCCAGTGATTGGGTCGTCGGATCGGTGACGGCCTCAGCTTATGAAGCTCAGGATGCGCTTGATAGCGGCGAGAATCTGGTCGAAGCCGTGCCAATTCCGGAGGGGTTGGCCGCATGGGTGAATGAATTCGTTGACTTGCATTACGAAGACGAGCCCTTCCAAAAACGGCAGCGAGACCGAACCCGTGTGGATCGCGTTGAAGATGGGCGCGGCGATCCTCGTATTAGTCAGGCGACGGATGTGTATCGGTCGCCACGTGCGCAGAAATTGAGAAAGGACCATTAATCGTGCAAGACGATGATGTGATGCATCAGTGGGCATTACGGCGTAAGCGTGTTCAGGAAGAGACGCAGGAACTTGAGCGTGCCGAGCGGGAAGCAGCGGCGGCTGAGGATGAGGCGGAGATCGCGGATGCGCTCGCCGAGGAGTCGTTAACTGAAGAGGAACTGTTGGCGAAGTGGGACTTGCCAAATCCAGACACGGTCGTCTCAGGGGATGATCTGTCGGGGTTTTTTAAGGAGGGTGTGCCCGAGTTTTTAAAGCGGCGTGCACTCCGTGCGCTTTGGGTGAGTAATCCAATTCTTGCCAATTTAGACGGTTTGAATGACTACGACACCGATTTCACGATCGTTGAGCCCATTCTCTCCTCCTCGTACACGGCCGGTGTCGGTTATGCAAAACAAGTGATTGAGAAGGCCTTTGCGGACATGCCTGACGCAGAGACGCGCTCTGTTCGACCCCCAGAAATGGCTCGGGTCTTGACCGCTCAACCCAATGAGACGCCAGAGCCTTTATCTGAGTCAGAGGCTGAGACTGTGCATTCAGAGGTGGCGTCTGAGACACAGGCAAATGATGCGTTGCAGAATGCATCTGCTGCGCAAGCGTTGCATACTGCCAAGGAAAAAGAGCGGGGACTGTCTTCCGGCGAAGGTGTGGGCGACGTGCCGCCTTCGGCCGTTCGTTACCCGGCGCGGATGCGTTTTGACAGTTGACGATCAAAGGGCTAAAAACACTTGAAACCGTTCTAGATCTGGGTACTCTTATAACGCTTTGAAATAAAAATGGAGAGGCTGTGAGCGCTAACGCCAGTATGCAGTGTCCCAAATCCCTCATGGACGAGGATGTATGGAGAGCACAGCTCTATCAGTTACTCGGCCAGTTGTTAACGGATCCCCCAACCGCTGAGTTATTAACCGGATTGGCATCGCTTGAGGGCGATGACACTGAGATCGGTCGTGCCACGAAAACCTTGGCAGCGGTTGCCGGAAAGGTGTCCGCAGAGGACGTTGAGCGTGAGTACAACGCGTTATTTATCGGTCTTGGGCGCGGTGAAGTGTTGCCTTACGGCAGCTATTACCTGACCGGCTTTTTGAACGAAAAACCCCTCGCTGCACTCCGGCAAACGCTTGGATCCTTGGGGATTGCGCGTGCAGAGGGCGTGGCGGAGCCAGAAGACCATGCCGGATTTCTGTGCCAAGTGATGGCGGGGTTGATTACCGGAAGTTTTCAGGGTGGGCCTGCGTCGGTGGCGCAGCAAAAAGCATTTTTCGAGGCGCACATGGCGCCTTGGATGAAATTAGTGTTCAGTGATATCGAGCGTGCGGAGAGTGCGGTGCTCTACGCACCGATTGGCACGCTTGGTCGGCATTTAATGGATGTGGAAGCTGACGCATTCCGCATGGAATAGGTTTTGGGGATGATCCCCAAAAAGGCCGGGCTTGCCCGGAGTGTATGAAATGGAGGTGTCTATGGACCGCCAAGTAAAGGCTGAAGGACGGAGAAGCTTCTTGAAGCTT
The DNA here is from genome assembly GCA_009922705.1 of Gammaproteobacteria bacterium. GTDB lineage: Bacteria > Pseudomonadota > Gammaproteobacteria > Pseudomonadales > Litorivicinaceae > HIMB30. The sequence goes on along the minus strand of RFUY01000064.1, from coordinate 1,995 downwards.
GCTGCGACTGGAGTGCCTGCGGCAGTGGCCGCGATGGCTGCCGGAACACAAGCCGTTGCTGGTGTCTCAGTTGAGACTGAGCAAGCGCTTGGGCTTCGGAAAACAGAGCACGTCAAGAAGTACCTTGACTCAGCTCGGTTCTGAGAAATAGATACCACGGTGCTTGTGGGTTGCGTGAGGCTCCACCTGCATCTCTGGTGTTGTTTTTCAGAAAGATAAAAGGAACAAAAAGGAAACCAACATGTTAAGAAAGAAGACCAATGGGGTGGCATTCGGCTCCCGTGCTGGGTCTCTGCTTTCAACGCTCGGTTCCCAGAAGGTAGACCGTCGTGCGTTTTTGCGTGCGTCTGGTTTGGCTGTCGGAGGAATTGCGGCTCTGTCACTGACCGGTGGCAAAGTGCAAGCAGCGGCACAATCAAGTGCTTCAGGTAACGTCGAAATCGTCAAGAGCGTGTGTACGCATTGTTCGGTCGGCTGTACTGTCGAAGCGGAAGTTCAAAACGGCGTTTGGATCGGGCAAGAGCCCGGTTGGGACAGCCCGTTCAATCTGGGTTCACATTGCGCGAAAGGTGCAGCGGTGCGTGAGCACGCGCACGGCGAGCGCCGCTTGAAGTACCCAATGAAGCTGGTCAATGGCCAGTGGACACGGATTTCTTGGCAGGATGCGATCAATGAGATCGGCGATCAAATGCTGAAAATCCGGAATGAGTCTGGTCCTGATTCTGTGTACTGGTTGGGCTCAGCGAAGTCGAACAACGAAGGCGCGTATTTGTATCGGAAGTTTGCGGCCTATTGGGGAACCAATAACGTCGATCACCAAGCGCGGATCTGTCACTCAACCACAGTTGCCGGTGTTGCGAACACTTGGGGCTATGGTGCGATGACGAACTCGTACAACGACATCCACAAGTCCAAAGCGATCTTCTTGATTGGGGGTAACCCTGCAGAAGCACATCCCGTGTCACTGCTGCACATCCTGAAGGCGAAAGAGCAAAACAATGCCCCTGTCATTGTGTGCGACCCACGCTTTACACGGACCGCTGCACACGCTGATGAGTACGTTCGGTTCCGTCCAGGGTCTGACGTCGCATTGGTTTGGGGGATCTTGTGGCATATCTTCGAGAACGGCTGGGAAGACAAAGAGTTTATCCGGACGCGGACTTGGGGTATGGATCAAGTCAAGACTGAGATTTCTAAGTGGAATCCAGCTGAAGTTGAGCGTGTGACTGGCGTGCCTGGTGCGCAGCTTGAGCGCGTTGCAAAGACCCTTGCAAATAACCGTCCTGGCACTGTGATTTGGTGTATGGGTGGAACGCAGCACACCAACGGAAACAACAATACCCGCGCATACTGCATCCTGCAGTTGGCCTTGGGTAACATGGGTGTTGCCGGTGGTGGTACAAACATCTTCCGTGGTCACGACAACGTGCAGGGTGCGACCGACTTGGGCGTATTGGCTGACACGCTGCCAGGCTACTACGGCTTGGCCGCAGGCTCTTGGGCGCATTGGGCCCGGGTGTGGGAAGAAGATCTCGACTGGTTGAAGGGTCGTTTTGCCACAATGACTGGCAAAGATGGCAAACAAAAGCTGATGATGAACGAAACTGGTATTCCAGTCTCTCGTTGGATCGACGGTGTTTTGGAAGCCAAAGAGAACTTGGGTCAGCCTGACAATACGCGAGCCATGGTGCTGTGGGGTCATGCCCCCAACTCCCAGACTCGGATGAAGGAAATGAAGACCGCGATGGAGAAACTGGACCTGTTGGTCGTTGTGGATCCATTCCCAACCGTGTCTGCAGTCCTGCATGATCGTAAAGACGGTGCGTACCTGCTTCCAGCAACGACTCAGTTCGAGACATATGGATCAGTGACTGCATCAAACCGTTCACTGCAGTGGCGTGAGAAGGTAGTCGAGCCTCTGTTCGAATCCAAGCCAGATCACGTGATCATCAAGCTGTTCGCAGACAAGTTCGGCTTCAGTGACCGGATCTTCCG
>RFUY01000063.1 GCA_009922705.1 Gammaproteobacteria bacterium | reverse complement strand
GTCGAAATCTTGCCAGACCGTGGCGTGGAGCTGGAGGCGGAGGTGCGTCCGGATGCCTACGCGGCGTTAGCCCTAGGACAAGAGGTGCAAGGACAGATCGGTTCGCAGCGGCTGACATTTACAGTGCGTGCGCGTCTTGCTGAAGAAAATACGCGCACTGGGTCTCGCTTTATTCGATTAGCGCCAAAGACGGCGTTTCAGGACGCCGTGATTGGTCAGACCGTCCAGCTCTCTGTGCCGCTGGGTCCGCGTGTCAGTCAGGTCACAATTTCCAAAGATGCGGTAATGCCTGTTGCAGATGGACACCGCGTGGTGCTTGTGAAAGAGGGCAAAGCGCAGATTCGGCGCATCAAATTGGGTGCGGGTGTGGGTGATCGAATCGTCGTACTCGAAGGCGTCGCGGAGAGTGACACCGTGGTGGTGCAAGGGCAGGAAGGATTGCGACCCAACCAATCGGTGAAGGTGACACAGGGGTAAACTTCGATGAATGGATTGATCCGGAGCGCCATCAGTTACCCGATCGCCGTGGGCGCGGTGGTGTTGGCCATGATTATTTTCGGAGTTGCGTCGTTACGGACCATTCCGATTCAGTTGACCCCTGACATTGATCGTCCAATCTTACAAGTTCGGGTGAATTGGCCTGGAGCATCTCCGCAGGATGTGGAGCGCGATATTGTATTGCGTCTCGAGCGTGAGCTTTCCAGTTTGTCTGGGGTGCAGTCCATCGAGAGTACTTCACGGCGTGGAAATGCGCGGGTGACCCTGACCTACGGGGTTGGGACCGACATGGACAATGCCTTGGTCAAATTGCTTGGACAGTTGTCACGGGTGTCCGATCTGCCGAGTGAGGCGACCGAGCCGACGGTACAAACCTCAAATTCTGATGACAGTCCGATTGCACGGATGGCGCTGACGGCACTGCCTGGAAATCCAATCGACGTCGATACCTTGGGGAGTTTTATTGATCGTACCGTGATCGAACCACTCGCGCGGATCCCTGGGGTTGCTGAGATCGATGCGAACGGCGGTGCCGATCGGGAGTTGCGTGTGGTGTTGAATATGACACGCCTGACCGAGGTCGGCTTGTCGATTGCTGAAGTGGCCGATGCATTACGAAACTCGACAGCCGAAGTCAGTGCAGGGGAGCTCACCGAGGGGCGTCGCTCGTTTACGCTGCGAACCGAAGCGATCAGCTATACCCCCGAAACAGCCCGTTCGCTGGTGCTTCGAACAACTGTACGCCCTGATGGCAGTTTGGCGGTCATTCGCCTTCAAGATGTTGCTGATGTTGAGCTCGGGTTTAAAACAGCCAGTAGTTTTCGGCGTTTGAACGGCCAGAAAGCGGCAACCTTCTCAGTCCTGCGAGAACCGGCATCAAACGTCGTCGCGACCCTAGATGCGTTGAAAGCCCAAGTGGCTGACCTGAACGCTGGCCCTCTGGCGGCCGCGGGGGTCGTGCTCAAAATTGTGTACGACGAGACGGTCTACATTAGTTCTGCGTTGGACTTGGTGCAGTCCAATATTTTGATTGGCGGGATCTTCGCCATCTCGATTCTGTTGTTGTTCCTGCGGAGTTTTCTGCCGGCGGCCATTGTCATGATTGCAATTCCCGTTTCGATCGTCACCACCTTTGTGGCGATCGCTGGCTTGGGGTTGTCGATTAATGTGATCTCATTGGCGGGGTTAGCCTTTGCGGTCGGGATGGTGGTGGATGCTTCGATTGTGAGCCTCGAGAACATCTACCGGCTCCGGCAAAACGGGGTGCCGACGATGCGGGCAGCCTATTTGGGGGCACGTCAGGTGTGGGCGCCGATTCTAGGGTCTGCATTGACCACGGTGGTTGTCTTTGTCCCCGTGTTGATGCTTGAGCTGCCAGTTGGGCAGTTATTCAGAGACATCGCGGTCGCGATCAGTGTCTCGGTCTTGATCTCAGTCTTGGTGTCGATCACGGTGATTCCCGCTTTGGCATCGCGGTTACTAAAGCGAGAACAAGCCTCTTTCGAGCATCGACTCTCGATTCCGGTGATTGATCACTTTGCGCGAGGATTTGCGAGGGTTGTGATCGGATTTGCCGAATTCGTGGTGCGCTCTACCTGGCGGGGCCTGGTGACCGCCGGTGTGTTAGTCGCGGCCGCAGTGGCGACCCTGATCGCATTGATGCCGCCGCTGGATTATCTGCCTGATGGAAACCAAAACTTCGTGTTTGGACGTGTCACCGTTCCACCTGGCTATACGCGTGAGGCGACACTCGAGTTTGCAGAACTCATGGAGGATGTGGCTCGGCCCCTTTGGGAAAGCGAGGCGCCAACGAGTGGTCCGCCAGTCGATCGGTTTTTCTTTGTGGCATTCAACAGTGGCGCATTTGCGGGGGCATCGACCACCGATCCCGATCGTGTGCGTGAACTGATTCCATTTTTAAGTGAGCCGATTGCGGCCACGCCCGGTGCGCGCGTTTTCGTGACCCAAGCCTCCTTATTCGGACGATCTGTGGGTGGATCACGGTCGGTCAATATTGATGTTTTGGGACCAGATCTTGAGGCGGTGATCCCCGTGGTTCGTGATCTGCAACGAGGTGTCTCACGGCTCTTCCCAAGGGCTGACGGACACCAAGTTCGGGTCAATCCCCAACTGGACTCTGATCGCCCTGAAATTGTTGTCCGACCAAATCCCGAAGCGCTGGCACGTGCAGGTCTCAATGCACGGGAGTTTGCCACCGCATTAGACGTGCACAACGATGGGTTACGGATTCGTGAAATCCCGTTTCAGGGAGAGTTGATTGAACTGGTGTTGACGGCGGATACGAAAGAGCAATCTAAGATTGAAGACATCGGCAATATTCCAATCGTTGCCCGCCAAGGTGAGCTGATTCGGATTGATCAAGTCGCCACAGTCGCGATCGAATCAGCGCCTGATCAGGTAAAACGGCAGGCGGGGTCGCGTGTATTGACTGTCTCGCTGCGACTGCATGAGTCCGTCCCCCTTGAGGATGCGATCCTCAAGATTCAGGCGGACCTGATTGAGCCTCTCACGGCAAAAGGGTTGGGTGATGGGGTGCGTATTGAGTTGTCTGGAGCCGCCGGTGAACTGGCGCGCACTTGGGATGCGATGCAGGTCAATGTGTTGATGGCGATCGCCGTCATTTATTTGCTGTTGACCGTGTTACTTCGCAGCTTTGTGTTGCCATTGATTATCTTGATCACAGTGCCGATCGCAGCCACTGGGGGGATCTTAGGCCTTTGGCTGGTGAATCTTTCAGTCGAGCAATCGCTGGATATGTTGACCATGTTGGGATTCATCATCTTGACCGGTGTGGTGGTGAATAATGCGATTTTGATGGTGGAACAAACGCTCTGGCATATTCAGCATGACCGGATGGGCGTCGAAGCTGCGGTGCTTGAGGCTACAAAAAATCGGATTCGGCCAATTTTTATGTCGACGATGACCAGTTTGTTTGGCTTGCTGCCACTCATCATTTTCCCAGGTGCAGGATCTGAACTGTATCGAGGCATTGGCGTCGTGGTGTTTGGCGGCTTGGCGTTATCAACGTTGCTCACATTGGTGTTTGTTCCGCCGTTATTGGCAGCGTGCTTGCGCCGCTCCGTTCCAGGCTCGCCGGTCGGAGATTTTGAGGCCGATGACTCGGCCGACCAACCGAGCGGAAGTCCCGCGCTTAGCTCGGGCATTTCTGTCTGAACTTCGGTATCCTTGCCGATTTTCAGACAGGATCTGCAGACCATGGAGACAAACGCGCGCAACGCCTTGATTGAAGATCTGACCGAACGCACCACGGTGCTTCGGGGGTATCTTTGACTACGCTGGTAAACGCGAGCGGCTCGAAGAAGTCTCCCTTGAACTTGAGGATCCAAACGTCTGGAATCAACCTGAGCGTGCTCAAGCGCTTGGGCGCGAGCGCGCGCAACTTGAGACCGTCGTTAACACCTTGGACGAATTATCAAGCGGCCTGATTGATCAGGCTGAGCTCGCCGCGTTGCTGCTTGAAGATCAGGACGAGGCGGGTCTCGCTGAAGTCGACACCGAACTTGGTCGGCTCGAGGCATTGGTCGGTGACCTGGAGTTCCGGCGAATGTTTAGTGGTGAGGCGGACCCCAACAGCGCGTATTTAGATATCCAAGCCGGTTCTGGCGGTACTGAAGCACAAGACTGGGCCAGTATGTTGTTGCGGATGTACTTGCGGTGGTGCGAGAAAAAAGGCTTCAAAGTCGATGTCGTCGAGGTCTCTGAAGGCGAAGTCGCCGGGATCAAAAGCGCGACCATTCACGTCCAGGGCGAGTATGCGTTTGGCTGGTTACGGACCGAGACGGGCGTGCATCGATTGGTTCGAAAAAGTCCGTTTGACTCAGGTGCGCGTCGGCATACCAGCTTTTCGAGTGTGTTTGTGTCGCCTGAGATTGATGACAACGTTGAGATTGAGATCAATCCTGCCGATTTGCGCATCGATACCTATCGTGCCTCCGGGGCGGGTGGGCAGCATGTGAACAGGACCGATTCTGCGGTTCGGATTACCCACGAACCGACAGGGATCGTCGTGCAGTGCCAGAGCCAGCGCTCCCAACATCAAAACAAGGACTTCGCGATGAAGCAGCTGCGCGCCAAGCTCTATGAGCGAGAGATGGATGCACGTCGCGCGGATCAACAAGCGTTAGAAGACTCAAAGGCAGATATCGGCTGGGGTAGCCAAATTCGGTCCTATGTGTTGGACTCGAGTCGGATTAAGGATTTACGGACACAGGTGGAGACATCAAACACACAGGCTGTGCTTGATGGCGCGTTGGATCCCTTTATTGAAGCCAGTTTGAAGCAAGGACTGTAATGAGCGAACAGACCACAGAACACGATGTGACGTTGGATGAGAATCAACTGATTGCGGAGCGGAGTCGAAAGCTTGCCTTACGTCGTGCCATGCCAGGCCCGACCTTCCCGAATCAGTATCGTCGCGACGCGCTTACTGAGGCTGTCCATGCACAGTACGGCGCACTCGAGAAGGAGGCGCTCGCAGAAACTGCGCCTCGGGTGAAGGTGGCGGGCCGCATTGTGCTGCGACGCATTATGGGCAAGGCCAGTTTTGTCACTATTCAAGATGTCAGCGGGCGCCTTCAACTGTATGTCCGTGGACAGGACGTGGGTGCTGATTGTTACGACGACTTCAAGACCTGGGATTTGGGGGACATTGTTTGGGCCTCGGGGGTCTTATTTAAGACCAATACCGGTGAGCTGTCTGTGCACTGTGATGAGATTGTGCTGCTGACCAAGGCGCTTCGCCCGCTACCCGACAAATTTAAAGGGCTCACAGATACCGAAATGCGCTATCGGCAACGGTATGTGGATTTGATCACCAATCCGTCGACCCGCGATGTGTTTAGATTGCGATCCCGCGTCATCTCTCAGATGCGCCGATTCTTTGAGGAGCGGCAGTTTCTGGAAGTGGAAACGCCTATGCTGCAGGTGATCCCTGGCGGCGCCTCAGCGCGTCCCTTCGTCACGCATCACAACGCGTTAGACCTGCCAATGTATTTACGGATTGCGCCTGAGTTGTATCTGAAACGTCTCGTTGTGGGTGGCTTTGAGCGCGTCTTTGAGATTAACCGGAACTTCCGCAACGAAGGGCTTTCGACGCGCCACAACCCAGAATTTACGATGCTGGAGTTCTATTGGGCATACGCCGATTACCAGGATCTGATTGCGCTGACTGAGGAGCTTTTAAGAGAGCTCGCGCTGTCGTGCTGTGGTCGGACGACCTTCACGTTGGAGGATGGCAGCACGGTGGATTTGGCAGAGCCCTTCCAGGTCATGACCGTGACCGATGCGATTTTGACGCACTGCGAGCGCGCGACACCCGAGGCCTTGGCAACGCGAGACGGTGCGGCCGCTTTGGCCCGACAGTTGCACCTCTCCATTGAGGACGGCTGGGGCCTTGGTCGGATCCACATTGAATTGTTTGAAGCGGTCGCAGAGCACCGCTTACTGCAACCAACCTTCATCACCGCCTATCCTGCCGAGGTGAGTCCCTTGGCGCGTCGTAACGATGATGATCCAAGCATTACGGATCGGTTCGAGTTCTTTATTGGTGGTCGAGAACTGGCGAATGGCTTCAGCGAGCTCAATGACGCTGAAGATCAGGCAGAGCGGTTTCGTGCGCAGGTGGCCCAAAAGGCCGCTGGAGACGATGAAGCGATGTTTTATGACGACGATTATGTCCGTGCATTGGAATACGGGCTTCCACCGACTGCTGGACAGGGAATCGGGATTGATCGCCTGGTGATGTTTTTTGCCGAGCAAGAGTCTATCCGCGATGTGATCTTGTTCCCCGCGATGCGACCTGAGGTGGAGTAATGTCGACGCTCACCCGCCATATCCTCGATCAATCAGGTTCAGGTGTGGCGATTTCGGTGACGGAGATGCGGTTTGGGTCAGGCCCGCAGGTGGTGTATTGCCAAGCGGCATTGCATGCCGATGAGTGTCCACCTTTATTGGTGGCACGCCAGCTGTGTCAGCACTTGGCGGTGCTTGAAGCCCAGCAGCGACTGCATGCAGAGTTTCGGATTGTCACCCAGGCCAATCCCATAGGGGGCCAGCAATGGGTCAGACAACACCACGTGGGCCGCGTTGAATTAGGGACTGGGCAAAACTTTAATCGAGACTTTCCGCAATTGGCTGCGCTCGTGATTGAGGAACTCGGACCACGATTGACGTCCGATCCCCAGGCGAATCGGGCAATGGCTCGTGAGTTATGGCATGAAGCGCTCGCTGGGTTGATCTCAGAAAACCCGGTCATGGCCCTGCAACGGGTGTTACTGGATCTGGCATTGGATGCGGATTGGGTCTTTGATCTGCATTCCGATGACGAGGCTGAATGTCATCTGTATGCAGCTCCAAGTGATCTCGCGGTGGCCTTATCACTGGGTGGACGCTTGGGTGCATCAGCGGTTTTGATTGAATCAGATACCGGTGCGCACAGCTTTGATGACACCTTGATGCAGTTTTGGGAAACCCTGGAGACGGCCTTTCCACGGCGCGGCTTTCAAGCGCCATTGACGGCGATGACGGTCGAGTTACGGGGCACCCGCGATGTGTCGATGGCGCAGGCACACTCCGATTGTGAGGCGCTGTTGGGTCTGTGGTCTGAGCATGGGTTAGTGACCTCGGATTCTGGTCAACTCCTCTCAGAGCCTGTCGCCTATCCGTTGCGGGGTTTGGATGTGTTGACGACTCCCTATTGTGGATTAGTGGTCTGGCATCGAGCGCTTGGGGATTGGGTCACGGCCGGTGACTTGGTCGCTGAGATTGTCGAACCCGATCAACCAGAGCGCGATCCGCGGCAGATTCGGGCACGCAGTGAAGGGCGGCTCTTGGCCCGTCGCGGACATCCTTGGGTTCGTGCAGGGGATGTGGTGTGTAAGGTGGCTGGGTCAAAACCGCTGTCGTGGCGGTTTGGAAATCTCATTGGGGGGCGTCAGTGAACCCGTGGCTTGCACATTTGGATAATGTGGATTTGCAATGGATTGTCGATGCGGGGCTCCCACAGTGGTACGACGCAGGTGTCGACGTCTGGCTAAATGCCCCATTTTTGGTGTTGCATGGGCGCTTGCACCGAGACGAGACCTGGGGTCATCCGGGTGGCTTACTTGGTGTAGAAGCCTGGCTGATGCATTGGCCCACGCATGCGCCGTGGCATGTTGAGACCCCGGTCGCTGGGCTGCAGCTCCCGTTACAGGAGTCACATCGCGCGCACTGGGCGCAAGCGCTCTCTGTGGCACTTGCCGCAGAAGCGAGGCAGCGGGCGCGCCCAGAGCCAGTGGAGGATGAAACTGAGGCTGTGTCGTTAAAATTTCGGTATATCACCAGCCGGCTGGGCTGGGTAAAAGAGGATCAGTGCCGTGTCCAATGAGGAAAGCTCGATTGAGCAAGTGGATGCCTTAGGACTGCCGCGATCGCTGTGGTGGCTTTGGCCAGTTTTGGTTGCATTGGTGTTGATTTGGGTGATTGCATTGTGGGCCTTGCGTGTCCCGCAGACCACGCAAGTCACCGCCGTTTTGACCGCCCATCGTGGGATTGGTATGGAGGCGCAAGCCGAGCTGGCGGTCTTGGTGCCGTCACGCTTGGGGACCCGTTTGCTGGGTGAGCCGGTGGAGGCCGACTGTGCCGGACGAGTGTTGACGGGTCAAATCATCGGCGAAAAAACAGATGTGTTGGGAACCCAAGATCTTCGAGATCTCTTAGGCTCAACAGTCCGAGCGGAGCAACAGACTCGATTGTCTGTGTTTCAGCAGACCGCGCTGATGTCATCTGTGCAGGAACTGCCGCCACCTGGAGAGCTCTGTCATGTCGAGGTCGTCACAGGCCGCGTTCGCCTCTTTGAATTACTGTTGGATCGTGCGACGCCATGACGTTGGCGATTGACGGGCTGTTAGGCGCAGACACAGCCTTTGATGCACTCGTCGAACGTGCTGGAGAATTAGATTATCGGCTGCTCAGTCGCGCAAAGCGGCCGCCGCCACGCGGTGCAGTGATTGTGGATCGCGAGGGTCGGC
>RFUY01000062.1 GCA_009922705.1 Gammaproteobacteria bacterium | reverse complement strand
CGTGGTGACGGCGTGATCGTGAAAAAAGGGCAACCGCTCTACCGTATTGAACCGGATGAAAAAAGTGAGCAACAGGATCCTGAGGCGCTCCAGGCCGCCCGTCTCACGTCGACCAAAAATGCCCTGCAACGGGTGTGGAGAACCGCATGATCGATCTAACCGCCTGGGCGGCACAAGTCGCCAAAGAAACTCGGGGGCTAAGCCCTGAGGAACTGACCTGGTATACCCCAGAAGGGATCGGACTGAAGGTGTTATACACCGAGGAAGACACCGCTGACCTCCCCAATCAACGCACATTGCCGGGGCTTGCGCCCTATATCCGGGGACCCAAAGCCACCATGTACGCCGGTCGACCATGGACGATCCGCCAATATGCAGGGTTTTCAACTGCAGAAGAATCAAATGCCTTTTACCGCAAGGCATTGGCAGCTGGTGGCCAAGGCGTCTCGGTCGCCTTTGATTTAGCCACCCACAGAGGGTATGACTCAGACCATCCCAGAGTCTCTGGTGATGTCGGCAAGGCAGGCGTCGCCATTGATTCTGTGGAAGACATGAACGTGCTGTTTTCCGAGATCCCGTTGGACCGAATCTCGGTGTCGATGACCATGAATGGGGCTGTTTTGCCCGTGCTGGCAGGCTATATCGTCGCGGCCGAGGAGCAAGGTGTGTCCCAAGACGCACTCTCTGGCACGATCCAGAATGACATCCTGAAAGAGTTCATGGTGCGTAACACCTATATTTACCCCCCTGAGCCATCCATGCGGATCATCGGCGATATTATTGCCTACTGCTCAGAACACATGCCGAAATTCAACACCATCTCGATTTCCGGCTACCACATCCAAGAAGCCGGCGCTGATGCGGCGCTTGAGCTCGCCTATACGCTTGCCGACGGCAAAGAATACATTCGCACCGCGCTACGCGCCGGTCTGAACATCGATCAATTTGCGCCACGCCTCTCCTTCTTCTTTGGCATTGGCATGAACTTTTACATGGAAATCGCCAAACTCAGAGCCGCGCGGTTACTGTGGCATGAGATCGTCAGTGAATTTAACCCCGCTAACCCGAACTCAACGGTCTTGCGCACACACTGCCAAACCTCGGGGTGGTCACTCACTGAGCAAGATCCGTACAACAATATTGTACGGACCACGGTGGAAGCCATGGCCGCGATTTTTGGCGGTACACAGTCACTGCACACCAACAGCTTTGATGAAGCCATTGCGCTGCCCACAGAGTTCAGTGCGCGCATTGCACGCAATACCCAATTGATCCTCCAAGAGGAAACCGGCATTCGTCAGGTGGTTGACCCCTTTGGTGGCTCTTATCTGATGGAGCGGCTCACCCATGATCTCGCAGAACGCGCACGGGCATTGATCGCGGAAGTCGAAGACAAAGGCGGTATGGCAAAGGCCATTGAGGCGGGGCTACCGAAGTTACGGATTGAGGAGTCTGCGACCAACAAACAGGCGCGCATTGATCGCGGCGAAGATGTCATCGTTGGAGTCAATAAATATCGCCTACCCGTCGATGCCGAAGAAGACATCGAGGTGCTCTCGATTGATAACACCCGGGTTCGAGATGCCCAGATTCAGAGACTGGCGGACATTCGCGCCCAGCGCGATCCAGATCGCGTCGATCAGGCGCTCGAGGCGCTGCGCGAGGCCGCACAGAACGGTACCGGAAATTTATTGGCGCTGGCCATTGAAGCCACACGTGCACGCTGTACAGTGGGGGAGATTTCAGAGGCGCTGGAAACGCACTTTACCCGCTTCCAGGCCACACATCGGAGCGTATCTGGCGTGTACGGACGACATTTTGAACAGGATGCGGGGTGGGCGGCGCTGCGCGAACGGATCCAAGCATTCGCCAACGCACACGGGCGTAGACCACGTCTATTGGTTGCAAAAATGGGGCAGGACGGCCATGACCGTGGCGCCAAGGTTGTGGCCACAGCCTTTGCGGATTTGGGGTTTGACGTCGATTTGTCGCCGATGTTTTCCACGCCGGCCGAAGTCGCGCGCCAGGCCATCGAAAACGATGTACACGCGATTGGCATCAGTTCGCTCGCCGCTGGGCACCTCACATTAATTCCCGAGCTCAAAGCAGCACTCCGTGACGAGTCCGCCGACGACATCATTCTTTTCGCAGGGGGTGTGATTCCTCGAAAAGATTACGGTGCGCTCTTTGACGCTGGTGTCGCCGCAATTTTCGGTCCAGGCACTGCGATCCCGGCTTGTGCGGCCGAGGTGATGGACGCGATCGAGCGCCATGCCGGTTGATTTAGACGCCCTATTCTCTGGGCAGCGACGTGCCCTTGCAAAGGCCATCACGCTGATTGAGTCCACGCGAGCGTCTGACCGGACAGCGGCATTGTCGCTTCTCAACGCCTGCTTGCCACGGAGCGGCGCGAGCTTCCGATTGGGCATTTCTGGAGTCCCCGGAGTTGGGAAATCAACCTTCATCGAGACCTTTGGGCAACAGTTGATTCAACAGGGTCATCGCGTGTGCGTACTGGCCGTCGATCCATCCTCACCAAAATATGGTGGGTCGATTCTTGGGGACAAAACACGGATGGAACGCCTCTCACGTGCCGATGAGGCCTTCATCCGACCCTCACCTGCGGGCATCACGCTTGGAGGGGTCGCACAGCGCACCCGTGAAAGCATACTGCTCGCCGAAGCGGCCGGATATGACATTATTTTGGTTGAGACCGTGGGTGTCGGCCAATCAGAGCATGACGTTGCCTCCATGACCGATTGCTTTCTCGTGTTGATGCAACCGGGGGCTGGAGATGAGTTACAAGGCATTAAGAAGGGCATTTTAGAACTGGCCGATTTCATCGTCGTCAACAAGGCCGATGGCGCCCTCGCGCAGACCGCCGAACAAACACGGATTCACTACAAGAATGCGCTCGGAGTGTTAACCCACAGTGGCTTCTGGACGCCCGATGTGCATTTGGTCAGTGCGACCACAGGCCTCGGCATCGTAGACCTCTGGGAACACCTCAAACGCTACCAGGCCGCGGCTGAAGAGACACGCGACGCGCGACGCCAGCAGCAGGCATTGGACTGGTTTACTCGCCTCATCGATGAAGGCATTCAGCACCAATTGCTGTCGCAACCCCGTTGGGCAACCGCGCTTTCTGAGGCACGCGAGCGCGTGACTTCTGCGCAACAAACCCCACCAGACGCCGCTGCCAGTGTCTTGTCGTCGATGATCAGTCAACTGAATCACGCAGAATCCGACCATGACTCGCCGATCCCGCAAAACCCTGCGCGCTAGACTGAGCCGCACTCACGTCATGTGCGGTGGACAGCATGAGGCGTGTACATCCACACTCTAAACAGCACCGGAGAATTCAGATGTTGCATAAAATTGATCATGTTGGCATTGCAGTGACAGACCTCGATGCGGCAATCGCCACCTATGAGGCGCTCGGGTTGACACTCGCAGGGCGAGAAGCGGTCCCGTCTCAACGGGTAGAGACGGCGTTTTTCCCACTTGGCGAAAGTTGTCTTGAATTGATCGCTGCAACCGATGCCGACAGTCCAATTGCAAAGTTCATCGCAAAAAATGCGGGAAAAGGTGGCTTGCAACAACTGGCCATCACCGTCACCGATATCGATGCGGAGCTCATACGCCTTCAACAGGCAGGCTTTACCTTGATTAACGAGACGCCAGTCCCCGGTGCTCATGGTACACGGGTCGCTTTCGTACACCCCAAAGATACCGAAGGCGTCTTGATTGAACTGTGTGAGCACGGGTCTGCCTGATGCATGTCAGCGCCCTCTTTCGGTATCCGATTAAAGGGATGGCTGGCGAAGCGTGTCAGCACTATTCGCTCATTCCCGGACACGCCATTCCTTGCGATCGCAGAAGCGCACTCATGCGCGCAGATCGCCCACTCACACACACCACAGACTGGGCACCAAAGCGTCATTTTATGCAGGGGATGTACACAACACTGCTGTCTCAGATTGCGATCGATTGGTCTCCAGAGTACGCAGCGTTCGGGCTAGGGACTCACCAGCTCACACTCCCCCGCCCTGTCGAATCGGGATCGGACCTTCCAGACTGGCTTGCGCAGCTTGATCCGAGTTTGCCACCGCTCACACTGGTCTCTCGGGATCAGGGTTGGGCAGACCTCGCACAACCACTGTGGTCGATCATCAATCTGAGTACGGTACAGGCGATTGCTGAGGCAACAGGCACTCAGCCCAACCCGGCCCGCTACCGAGGCAATCTATTGCTCGAGGGTGCCGCCGCGTACGAAGAGCTCACATGGATCAACCGAACGCTCCGTCTCGGGAGCGTGCTCTGCCGCGTTGTCGAACCAATCGTCCGTTGCAAGGCAACCGAAGTCAATTGGAGCGGCTCGCGGGATGCGGGTTTCTTAGACCGATTAGAAACAGTCTCTCCTGACCTCGTCTGTGGCGTTTATGTCGAGACACTCACCGGAGGACAGATCTCCATCAACGATCGGCTCGAACTACTGCCCTAATCAAGGCGTCAGCCAGAGCCCTTTCGCACGACGCGCATGGACCAGACGATCCACTGTAAACCCGTCAGGCGCACCTTTTAGCAACGACAGCCCACAACTGGATAATGCGCGCGCCATGACCGCCTCTTGATCGACCACTGGAATACTCGATGGTTCTCGTAACACGCCTTCAAACGCATCAATCACATCATCGGCGAGACGGCTCCAGGCATCTTGTCCATCACCCCACAAGGTCATGGCATGCCGCACCACGGAGGCTGTTCGAGGCCAGCCAGATAACATTAAATTCCAGGGCTCTCCAGCCTCGGCTTGATCTCCACCCACACGAAAATCCGTCCGAATCAAGATCGAGGGCATATCTAACATCCGCGCCAACATGAACTCGACCACCGTCCCTGAATCCGGCTCGGCACCATCCAACTGAAACACGGCCACATCCGAGGCAATGAGTGCGCGCAAACAACTGTTACGAATTGCAATCGGGTCACGAGAGGCCCCCAATAACTGCGGCAGTATTGGCTTGTAACGCGCAGCACTTCGCCCCTCAAGGGCATCGGCAAACCGCTTATTCCCATCCAGATGTTTTAAATCAAACAACGGGCCGGCCACATAGACACGTAGGGAGGTCATAGATACGTCACCTTAGGCGCCGTATCTGCCCGTTTCACATCGCCAAGAAGGCGCGGAATTGCCGTAATCGCGGTGGCGACCAAACTGTCTGGATCTAAGCCATCTGGCCGAATCGGTGAGGCATAGAGCGTTCGCAGTCCCATCACGAGAGACTCAAACCACTCCACGACCATCATTGGAGGGATCTCAGAATTTGGCAATCGCGCCGACACAATTTTTCCGAGAACGCGACGCATCCGATCAGCGCCCGCAGTCATCTCCTGCCGCGCAACCGGATCATCGGCAAGATGCCTGACCAGTCGATCCATCATGGCGCCCCGATCAGGATCACTGAGCTGTACCCGAATCCAGGCTGCCAACTGCTTCTCAGGGTCATCGATTGCACCGACCTGTTCGATGAGTCGCTGCTGATACCGAGAGACCACGGCGATCAACAAGGCATGTTTGCTCTCAAAATGTTTATAGATCGTCCCTTTGCCAATCCCGGTTTCTAGAGCGATCGCATCAACCGTGACGCGCCGAATGCCGGTGACCAGCATCAGCCGCTCTGTCACATCTAAAATGTCTTCGCCACGCCGTGCGAATTCCTGGCGTCGTCGCGCAGCGCGTTCCGGGTGAATCATCGACAAGCTCACCTACGCCCCACGCCGAACAATCGTTCAAAATTCTCAGTGGTTTGCTCAGCAATTGTTTCGACAGCGGTCCCCCGAAGTCGCGCTACGGCCTCTGCAACATGGCTGACAAAGGCCGGTTCATTGGTTTTTCCGCGATACGGGACTGGCGCGAGCCAGGGGGCATCCGTCTCAATGAGTAATCGATCCGCAGGAATCTTTCGGCACACCTCGTGCACATTGGTTGCTTTCGGAAAACTGACAATCCCTGACATGGAAATGTAATACCCGAGATCGAGGGCAGCCTTGGCCATCTCCCAGGTTTCCGTGAAGCAATGCAATACACCCGTCTGTGAGGCTGATCCGTACTGAGCGATCAGAGCAATGGTCTCCTCACGCGCCTCGCGGGTATGCACCACAATGGGTAAGCCCAAGGCGTCCCCTGCTTGCAAATGCGCGATAAAGCTGGCGCGCTGCAGATCGGTGACCGGCTGATGATAGCCATCTAAGCCCGTTTCACCCAAGGCGATGACCTTCGGTGCGGCAGCCAAGGTGCACAGCTGATCCACAGAGACAGCGGGCTCTTCATCCGCATGACAGGGATGAATACCAACCGTCGCCCAAACGGGGTCATACGAGGCTGCCAGATGTCGTGGTGCCGCATTGCCCAAGGTAATACTGATACACAGCATGCCATGGACTCCATGGGCGGCTGCACGGTCGAGGAGTTCTTGGACGCGAGCAGGCTGGTCTGCGCCGTCGATACAGTCAAGATGGCAATGGGAATCGATCATGCGGGCCTCCGGACTCGGATTGTAACAGGGCCAATCCTAATCTGGGGCTGGGTTGTTGCAACATTGCTTGCCAATCTGCCAGGCACTCGGCGGGTGGCTCAAGTAAACCAAGGCCAACGCCTGGACAAAATGGGGGCGCGACAGAGTCTGCCGCAAACCAAACAATCCGAGCCTGGCACCGCCACTGTGTGGTCTGCGTCTGTACAGTGAGATGATGAAATCCACCCACCACATCGGCGGGAAACGCGCCGGGCACGAACAGCGTCGGGACCGAAAATCCGGTAAAACAGTGCGCATGAAAACTTGGCGCATCAAAACAGGTCAGTGAAAACTCCATGCCGACAGCTTAGCGACAGAAGCTCTCACGTCAGCGAACCCGACCTTTGGTCCAAAGGTGCGACCACACCGCAAACAGTGAGCCGTAACCTGGTAGCGCCATATGGGCAATTCCGCGGGCCGTTGGCAGCCGCTGCGCCTGGATCCGATCCAACAGTTGGAATAGTCCGGTGGGCTCTGGGAATGGGGCTGCAAATGGAATAGGGCCGAGCCGAAGCACGCTGCGTTGCGGCTCGACTTGCACCTGAATGCAGGCTTCGACGACACGCATCATCACCGTCAAAACGGTCAGTGGGTCTAGTGCCTTGCAACGATTCGCACCAATCTGAGGATCGAGGCCAGTGGCAATCTCTTGAAGCGTCAACATGACGCTGTCCGCGTCCTGATACCGATCGGGATCTTCGATACCGGCAAAGGGTTCATCCAACAGCCATGTTCCACGCATTAACTGAGCCTCGGTTAAGCCGAGCCGTTGCCCCTCGGCCTGAATCATCTCTAGGGAAGCCGGAGCCATCGCAATCTGTCTCAATCGACTACGCAAGGTGGGTAATAATGCCCCTGGCAGGGCTGTCGAAAAAACAAATCGAGTGCCGCTAGGCGGCTCTTCAACAACTTTCAGCAAGGCATTTGAGGATTCAGGATTGAGCGCATCAGCGGGGGAGACTTCAATCACACGTCCCTGTCCAAGCGTTGAGGTACTGTACGCCAGCTCAATCGCCTCACGCACCGCATCAATCCGAATCCGCCCCGCAGCCCCCTCAGCCGTCAACCGAAGTCGATCCGGATGTGCACCCTGCGCCAAAAATCGGCAGCTTTGGCAGTCACCACAAGCGCGTCCCTCCTGGACATCCGCGCACAGTAGGCGCGCCACCAATTGCTCTGTGAGCAAGGCCAGTCCCAGTCCCCAAGTCCCGGTTAAGCACCAGGCATGGGGGATGCGGGGACTGCTCAAATCCTGCTGAACGCGCTGCCAGGTCGAGGCAATCCATGGACGCATTAAAGCGCCCACCGCGTTGCAAGCGTTGCAAGAAGATGCTCAGTCACCTGCGTTTCCGGTGGCGTTCCATCGACAACGATGAATCGCTCAGGGTCGGCCTCTGCACGACGCAAATACGCCTCACGGACACGTTCAAAAAATACCGCGTCCTCGCGCTCAATCCGATCGGCTTCACTTCTGGCCGCTGCGCGGGACAATCCAACGTCAACAGGGACATCGAAAATGATCGTGGTGTCAGGTCGAACAGTTCCTTGTACGAGAGACTCGAGGGTCTCAATCCACGCCCAAGGACAGCCTCGACCACCGCCTTGATAGGCGAAGGTTGCATCGGTGAATCGATCACAAATGACCCAAGTGCCTGCGGCTAAGGCCGTCTGAATTCGTGTTTCCAGGTGTTGGGCACGGGCTGCAAACATCAAAAGTAGTTCTGTCAGCGCTGTGGGCGGATCCTCATCAGTGTGGAGCAAGAGCCCCCGGATCGCTTCGGCCAACGGAGTCCCACCAGGCTCACGGGTCTCAATGAACGGGACTCCACGTGCACGAAGCCAGTGGCAGAGAGCCGATTTTTGGGTGCTCTTACCGGCACCCTCCACCCCCTCAAGGGTGACAAATTGAGGTTTCATTCGGGCTGTCCCAATTGATATCGACGCACATTACGGTTGTGCTCCTCGAGTGTCTCAGAGAATGCATGGCTTCCATCTCCCTTTGAGACAAAGTACAGGGCATTTGTCTCGATTGGCTGCATCACCGCGATCAGAGACGCCGTCCCCACAAGTGCAATCGGCGTTGGCGGTAACCCATCAATCCGGTAGGTATTGTACGGCGTTTTTTCTCGCAAATTTTGTCGCGTTAAATTCCCGTCAAATGCGTCACCCAACCCGTAGATAACAGTTGGGTCGGTTTGCAGGCGCATGCCTCGCTCGAGGCGTGCTAGAAACACG
>RFUY01000061.1 GCA_009922705.1 Gammaproteobacteria bacterium | reverse complement strand
CCAGACAGGCTCGTGATAGCGGGTACTGGTGCCGAGATCCAACTGAAGGACCCGTCCAAGCCAGGACAAGTACGCCTCCGGAATCGACTGATCAAATCCGTAGTAGGCTTCCAATTGCGCTAGCTGCGCACTGGATAAGACGCCTCCACGTTCAGGGCCAGACATCGCACTCGCGGTCTCTCCTTGCGCCATCTGCATCTCGGTCATCATGCGCTCGATCGGCCCGCCAGGAACCAATCTCGTCAGTGTAAACACCAACAGCGTGATCCCGAGGAAGGTCGGAATCATGAGTAAAATACGGCGGATAAAGTACTGGGTCACAGTTTCGGGTTCTCAATCGGGGCCGTTCTTGGTTCAATACCACGACTATGGCGCCAGCCCCCAAAGGATGCAATCTTGCAAGCACTGGAATTATTTGACGACGCTCCACATCGGGAACACGCAGTCTCTCTCTTTGATCAAGACTTTCGGCATGCGGGCCAGACGGATGACCTGACCATCTTTCAAGCCGAATACAGTTTAAAACAGCCCGAACTTGAGTGCTTACACTGCTTATTGGCTGATCAGTTGGTGGGCGAGGATGACGAGACCCCCTGGCTCTCTGCGCCGGTGATGGCGGCCTATGTGTCCCTTGCGGAACGCGAGGATGGGGTGCCGGTACGACTGGATGATGCCATTTGCTTACTTGAAAATCGGTCGCGACTCTACCTTGTCCGGATGATCTTGCGCCAGCCAACGTTACCGCCGTGGGACCAAGATGCAGAACTCACCATCACCATCTATCGTGCGGAGTCCCAGGACGGTGTGCATCAAGGTTTCTACGACCAAGTCGCCAACGAAGCGCACGATGCGATGGCGGCCTGTCTGTATTGGCATGGCCAAATGGATATTGAAGACGATGCGATTCGTGAAAATCATCAAATCGCCGTCGAGGCGTTGCAGACCGTTGTGCGCGATTTGATCGATGAATTTAATCAACAGATGCCTGAGGGTCTTGTCGCCAATCTCGAACAAGCCGGAATGTTTGATGATGACTATGAGGAAACTGGCGAGGACGAGTCTGACGACGATGGCGGGCAAACGGTGCACTGATGATGGTGGGGACATCCTTATCTGCGGCTGACCTGAGTCGTATTATTGAAATGGCTTGGGAGGATCGGACACCCTTTGAGGCCATCGAAAGTAGCTACGGTCTCTCTGAATCAGAGGTGATTATGTTGATGCGCACGACGTTGAAACCACGGAGTTTCAAGCTTTGGCGTGCACGGGTGTCAGGGCGGGCCACAAAGCATGTGGCAAAGCGCGGCTTTGTCTTTGGTCGCCATGTGTGTCCCACGCAACGAACGCGGTCCTAACGCTTATACCTTTTTTGAATAAATATCGAATTAAATATTCTTTTTCGATCTAAACGCTGATCGCTATCCTGCGCCGCAATAGTCATCCTGATGGAGGACAGTGCCGTGCGCTTTCTTCGCTTACTTACCGCCGTGATGGTCAGCCTCTCGAGTGCTGGCTCATTTGCCTTGGCACCGGTGATCGATGCGTTTGATCTGGTTGATCGCATCGATGCGCAGGACGTCGTCGTGTTAGACATTCGCGATCAATCCTCAGCCTTCGAAGCCGGACACATTCCAACGGCAAGACACATCCCCTATGCCGCTTTCCGGGGTCCTGACAACAATCCGGGTGAGGTGCTTCCGATTGAACAGATCGCCGCATTGCTCGGTGCCGTTGGGTTGCGCACCACGGATGCTGTGGTGATCGTTTCCGATGGAATTGCCACAACAGACTTCGGAGCCGCAGCGCGGGTGTATTGGACGCTGAAGTCAGTCGGATTTACTACACTTTCCATTTTGAATGGTGGGTTTAGGGGATACCAAAAGGACGGATTTGAGGTGACGTCTGGCCCTCATCAAGTCTCCAAAACGGAGCTCACACTCACCTTCAACCCCCAGTGGTATGCCAACACGGCTGCGGTCCGTGCAGCGCTCGATGCAGACGCCGCACGAATCATCGATGCGCGCCCAGCCGCATTTTATGACGGCGCCTCATGGCACGAAGCCGCAGGGCGGCCTGGCGCCATTACGACGGCCGAACTGATCTCGTTTGAGCGGTTCTTTGATCCGGGTACGCCCCTTCTGAAGGATTTAGCGGATATTCAAGGCATCGTGACTGATTTTGCGTTCGATGGCACAGAGGTCATTACGTATTGCAATACTGGACATCTTGCAGCGACGAACTGGTTCGTGCTCAGCGAACTTGCGCAGCTTTCGGACGTCAAGCTGTACCCCGAATCGATTGTTGAGTGGTCGAATGCCAGTGCACCGATGATGAATGTGCCGTCACCGATCCAAGTGGCCATGTTGAAAACAAAAGGATGGTTGGATCGCCTCATGCAACCGGGCGACACCCCAACAGTGAACTAATGCGTGTACGCAGCAGACGGCTGCGAATCAGTGAAAGGAGAGTCACACATGTTACGTCAAGCATTCGCCGGCCTTTTGGTCGCCACCTCCCTGTCAGTGGCACACGCCACGACCCTGTCACCGGTGATTGAGGCCGCTGAACTCAATGCCTTAGTCCAGCAACAGGCGGTCAAGGTTGTGGATATTCGGGGAGATGCCAAAGCCTTCGCCAAGGCGCATATTTCAGCGTCGGTGCAAATTCCTTACGGAAAGTTTCGTGGACCCGCGGAGAATCCTGGAAAGCTGCCTGCGCTGTCAGCGTTGGCCGCTGTACTCGGGGCTGCTGGCCTCGAGCCCACTGATGCGGTCGTGGTCGCGCACGAAGGAAAAAATAGTTCTGACTTCGGTGCTGCAGCGCGGGTTTACTGGACCCTGAAATCAGTCGGCTTCCAAAACCTTGCGGTATTAAACGGCGGTGTCAAGGCGTATCAATCCGCCGGGTTTGCGATGGCATCTGGTGTCCCTCAGATCACGGCCACGCAGCCAACACTTCAGTTTGACAATCGCTGGTACGCCTCCACGGCCGACGTGCAGGCAGAGACAGCGAACAAAGGCTTCCGACTCCTCGATGCGCGTCCGGCAGACTTTTTCAATGGCAAGGCTTGGCATGCTGTGGCAAGTAAACCAGGTGCCTTACCGGGTGCGGACAACTTCTCCTTTGATGCCTTTTTCGCGCCAAAGTCCCCGTTCTTGAAATCGCAAGGTGACGTGGTCAGTCTCGTGAAGGCCAACGGTCTTGATACTGCAAACACAATCAGCTACTGCAACACAGGACATTGGGCCGCGACGAATTGGTTTGTATTGAGCGAAGTGGCACAGGTCCCGAATGTTAAACTCTATGCAGAGTCGATGGTGGAATGGTCCAACGCTGACCAACCGATGCAGAATGTACCGTCTGCTCTCGAGTTCGCGGTGCTGAAGACCAAGAAATGGTTTAACGGACTCACCAATTAAACCGACGCTGACAGTAGGAGCCGAGACAGGCAGATGATCGTACGGATTGGATTGATTGCCATGTGTACCGCGGTGTTCGCTATGCCCTCACTGCCTGCCTTGGAATCGCGATCGGATTTACCCTTGAGCGGTTTGGATTTGGCTTTGCCGGCCCCTGGCGTCGATTGATTCGAGAACGCCAAGGGCAGGGGGTCCTTGCCCAATGCGTTGCCATCGGGCTGACTGCCATCGTGATTCAGCCGCTGATTGCGAGTTCATCCTCGCTGCTGGGCGCGATTGCACCAATCTCACTGACGATGATCTTAGGGGCTTTTGTATTTGGCTTCGCCATGCAACTGATCCTCGGTTGCGGCTCCGGCACGTTGGTCAATGCAGGATCCGGTAATTTGATCGCATTGGTTGCGCTTCCAGCCTTTTGTGTCGGAAGCTTTTTAGGCACCCTAATACTTCCTGCGGCGATGGCCAGTACACCGCATGTCGCGATTTCATTGCCTGAGACCTTAGGGGTTCCCCAGAGTCTTCTGGTCACACTCCTTGGCTTGGTCGCCTTGGCCTGGTGGGCAACGCGCGGGCAGGGGGGCGATCGATGGAATCGCCCGCTCTTGATTGCGGCTCTGTGTATTGCGGCCTTGGCCAGTCTTCATGTCTTAATTGCCGGACAACCCTGGGGTGTCGTGTATGGTCTCGGGCTTTGGGCCGCTAAGATGGCCATGGGGCTGGGGTGGGAACCGAGCGCTGCTGCATTTTGGGTGCATCCGATTAATGCCCAAGCATTGTCCAATTCAGTGCTCACAGACACCACCTCATTAACGGATTTTGGGCTGATTTTCGGGGCCGCGCTCGCCGCTTGGAAGGGCGCAGGCAAGACGCCGTTGACACCGATGGTTCGGTGGTGGCTCTACGGCGCTATTGTCCTAGCAGGACTCGCATTGGGTGTCTCCTCTCGGCTCGCCTTTGGCTGCAATGTTGGTGCCTTATTTAGCGGTATCGCATCGGGGAGCGTGCATGGCTGGGTTTGGCTCGTTGCCGCGTTTGTAGGCTCTGTCGGCGGTGTCCGTGTCCGCGATTGGCTGTGGCAGCGCGCAACGAAGACGGAGGCCGCATGACTCGTCGTCTCGGGATTGCGGGAGCGGTGCTTCTCGTCGCACTGATTATCGCCTCTGACTGGATCTTCGGCGGAGCTCCCAATCCGTACCGTGCCCCGGATCCGATCGCATGGGGCTCATCGTCTGGCGCCAGTGGTGCGATCTGTACGTTTGCGCCGCCGACACCTGGGCAGTGATGCACGCCGTCTTCTCCAGTTCTCTCGGGGTCATAACGGCACACTGGAGTGGGGCGGCAATTACCCGAATTGACTGGGCGGATCACGGAACACCAAAGGACACGACGCCGGATTTCCCAAGTACCGTCTATGCCGCGCTCCAAGCGTGTTTTGATGGACGCGAGGAGGGGGCTGATATTCCGGTGTCAGCGACCGGCACGCCATTTCAAGAGACTGTGTGGGCGGCCATTCGACGTATTCCGAGAGGCCACTTGATGACCTATTCAGCGCTTGCAGAGGCCATTGGGAATTCGCGCTCCACCCGCGCCGTCGCAAATGCCTGCGGCGCAAACCCTTGTGCCGTCTTGATCCCTTGTCACCGTGTCATCCGCCGCAATCAAGGAATTGGCGGTTATGCTTGGGGTCTTTCGAGAAAACGCCAATTATTGGCCAGAGAGGGCTGGGTTGTGACGGATCAAGGGATTGTCTTATCCCGTGGGATCTGATCCTTAAGCGCCCACAGCGCAAGCGCGAGATAGGTCCGAAAGGGTCGAGCCATCGTCAACAGCTCAGCGCTACTCAGACCCGTGTCATCGGACAGTGCGGCCAAGCGTGTCCGCAAGATCAAATCACCCTGAGACCAGCAATCTGGGTCGCGACACACAAACATCGACCACATCGCCACGGTCCAAGGCCCAATTCCTGTCACTTTGGTCATTGTCTCGAGGCGCTGCGCATAGGGCAGAAACCGCCATCGATCAATCTCAGAATCTGCTATTAAGCTTATGAATTGAATCGTTTTTTGTTTAGACTGAGACAGCCCTAGGTCGGTCAGCTCGCCCGCACGGGCCGCCCGATATAACGCCGCACGATCGGGAAATGCGCTAAACACTCGCGCCCGGATCGCCGCGGCAGCTCGTGACGAGACTTGTTGGCCAATCACAACGCCGAGTAATCCATCGCGCGGATCTCCACCGTAACGCAGTGGAATGTCTAGGGGTCCCAAACGTGCGATCATCAGGGATAGCTTTTTTGGCATCACCTTGATTAGATGCTGATGTGCTTGGAGCGCTTCTGACGCACACGATGACGAATAAGGAAGGTCTACCATGATCCATATGATTGCGTTAATCCGAATTAAGAATAGCGCGTTATTTCAAGAATATCGTGAACGCGTCCCAAGTACCTTGGCACCCTATGGTGGGACGTTGCAGTTTCGGGCGAATGCAAGCTTAACGTTGGATGACGAAAACCACCTCGGTGATTTTTCACAAGTGGCCTTGTTTGAGTTCCCGTCAGAAGACGCCTGTCGTCATTGGTATGAGTCAGATGACTACCATGATTTACTGGAGCTGCGTGAGCAAGCCGGTCAATTCACGATCCTGGCGCTCGATGCATAATGCGCATAATGATTATTATGTTAAATAACGTAGACACTAAGGTTTGATCGTAAGGAGCCCAGCCATGCAGGTGAACCACTACTTCGATGACAATGTCCTGTCCATTGCTCTCGAGAATGCCGCAGGACGTCACACCGTCGGCGTCATGAACCCCGGTCGCTACCAGTTCTCAACCACGCAGCACGAACACATGGTCGTCATCTCGGGCACGCTGATGATCCAGCGTACCCACGATGAGGAGCCTCAATTGATCTCCGAAGGCGAGTCATTTGACATTCCTGCGAATCAAAGCTTTCAGTGTGAGGCGACAGAAATGACCGCATACCTCTGCACCTACACGAGCTAAGCCGTTGACTGGGAGTTTGCATTGGCTCGACGCACAGGGAGTCGAGGTTGCGATACGTACCTGGGGTCAGCCTAGCGCCCCCTTGGTGGTTGCGTGGCATGGCTTTGCACGGACGAGTATCGATTTTGCAACGCTTGCCGAGTCACTGTCGCAGAGGTACTTCGTCGTCGCACCAGACACTCCCGGGCGCGGATTAAGCCAGTGGTTGCCCGCACAGCGGTATGGATTTGACACCTACTGCACACTCGCCGAAGTCATTCTGGATACCTATGGCAAAAATCGGCCCACTCACTGGATTGGGACAAGTATGGGGGGCATTATCGGCTTACTCCTTGCAGAGCGTCACCCGTCGGTACTCCAGCGATTAGTGCTCAATGACATCGGCCCTGAGGTCCCCCAAGCAGCGCTCGACCGAATTCGAAGTTACACAGGTGTGCTTCCGGAATTTCAGACACTCCAAGAGGCCGAGGCGTATTTTCGGGAGGTGTATACACCTTTTGGGCCATTAACCGACACCGAGTGGGCGCGATTGGTCAGTCATTCGCTTCGACGCACGGACGGCGGGCTCTGGACGCCCCACTACGACCCGGCCATCAATCGTCAATTCGGCACCCCGCCGCGCGACAGTGCGCTCGCCTGGGAGCGGTTTGCAGAAATCCCAACGCCGATTCTCGTCATCCGAGGCGAAACCTCAGATTTGCTGACCCCCGAAATCACAGCGCGCATGTGTCAGGTCGGCACGGACGTCCACCACTATACGGTCCCTGGCGCAGGCCATGCGCCCTACCTCAACAGACCGCAAGATGCCCATGCAATTCTGCGCTTCTTCGGCTCAAGTTAACTCCGACTCACGGGAAGTCGCACGATAAAGTCAGTATCAACCTCAACATCGGCATCCGACAGCACCCAGTCACCGACGCAATAGCCCCCTGCTTCCATGGCTTCACTTGAGCCTGTCCGCAATGGATGCCACAACGGGAGAGGCAAGCCCGCATCGAGCCTGCGATATGCGCAGGTATCCGGGAGCCATCGGTAATCCTCGCGCGGCAGCGTGCGGACATTCAAACACCCTTCAACGCGTGTTGTCCGCGTTGTGTAAACCTGGCAGCGGCGTTCAGCACTGAGGTGCTGGCACCCGACACAGGTAAACTCGATCTCTGCAGTGTCTTCATCTTCAAATTTGTGGAGACAACACAAACCACAGCCATCACACAATGATTCCCACTCGGCATCGCTCATTGCGTCGAGGTTCTTCACTTCCCAAAAAGGTTGAGTCTCTGAGGACGACACAACAGCTCTCTTCTCAATTGATCCGGTTGGATTCCGATGAATTTGCAGCCACTCTATGCCAGTATTCAGGTTTCGCCTAGAGGAGTACTGCATGATTCCGCTCTTGTCCCCTCGCCCCCCTGAGGATGCCTCGGTCAGTGCGTTTTTACACGCATTGCACTTGGCTGGATTTGAGGGGGAACTTGCTGAGGATGATGCCACACGCACAGTGCTTGGCACGGACAACAGTATTTATCAAATCACGCCTGATGCGGTTTGTTTTCCAAACCATGCTGAGGATATTCAGCGGCTGATGCAGGTCCGCAATCAACCGGAGTTCAGCCACTTGTGTCTCTACCCGCGCGGCGGCGGGACAGGCACAAACGGGCAATCACTCGGCCCTGGCATCATGATCGATTTGTCACGGCACATGAATCAGATTTTGGAGATCAATGTCGAAGAGCGCTGGGCTCGGGTGCAAGCCGGTGCCGTGAAAGATCACTTAAATGCGTGCGTTCGGTCTGATGGATTATTTTTTGCCCCGGATTTGTCCACCTCAAACCGAGCCACGATCGGTGGAATGATTAATACCGATGCCTCAGGGCAAGGCTCGGTTCAATACGGCAAAACGCGTGATCATGTGCGCAGCCTCACTGCCGTTTTAGTGACTGGCGAGCAGATTACCACCGCACCCTGGAGCGATGAGCAATGGCGAGCATTCCCAGAGAGTTCGCCAGAATTTCGAGTCGCCTCGGCCCTTCACCACCTCGATGTTACGCATCATGAGGCCGTCCAAGCTGCTTTTCCTGCATTGAACCGCTGCCTAACCGGATATGACTTGGCACATTTACGGACCGAAGATGGGCGTTTAGATGTAAATAGCGTCTTGTGTGGATCAGAGGGAACGCTCGCGATCATCACCGAGGCAGTCGTCAATCTTGAGGTCCTACCGACAGAAGTCGCTCTCGTTGCAATCCAATATGAAAGCTTTATGGATGCGCTCTTGGATGCACGCACCCTGATGTCTCACGGAGCCACCTCGATCGAGACCGTGGACTCCACCGTCCTTACGCTGGCCATGAAGGACTTCATCTGGGACCAAGTGAAAGCCTATTTTCCAGCACA
>RFUY01000007.1 GCA_009922705.1 Gammaproteobacteria bacterium | reverse complement strand
CGTGGGTGACTGCGACCACGGTCCCGTCAAAATCGACGAGGAAATGTTCAAGCCATGCCACAGATTCCGCGTCAAGGTGGTTGGTCGGTTCGTCAAGTAACAGCATGTCGGGCTTTTGTAACAGCAATCGGACCAAGGCCACGCGCCGTTTTTCCCCCCCAGACAGGTGCTCGATTCGGGCATCCCAGGGTGGTAAACGCAAGGCATCTGCCGCTTGTTCTAGAACTCGATCTAATTCCCAGCCGCCGACGGCATCAATTTGGTTTTGCAGCTCACCTTGCTCCATCAGCAGGTTGTTCATGGTGTCGTCATCCATGGGTTCACCAAAGGCCATGGAGATTTCGTCAAATCGAGTTAATAACGCCTTTGTTTCAGCGACGCCCTCTTCGACCGCATCACGGACGGTCTGCGTTGGGTCAAGCTCAGGTTCCTGTGGAAGGTATCCGACTCGAATGCCAGGTTGCGGCCGCGCTTCGCCATCAATTTCGGTATCAACCCCCGCCATGATGCGCAATAGGGAGGACTTCCCGGACCCGTTTAACCCCAAGACCCCGATTTTTGCACCCGGGAAAAATGACAGCGAAATATCTTTGAGGATTTCGCGTTTTGGGGGAACGACTTTGCTCACACGATTCATCGTGTACACGAACTGTGCCATGAGATTGGATGCCTTTTGTTGGACGCTGGAAAGCGGTAAGTGTGCGTGTTCGGGGCGCAGAACTCAACGCTCGCTTGGTCAGGATTGGGTCGCCTGATGCCCGGACTGAGAAGGGATCAGTGCTAGCGTCGACGCATTGGTCAGACTGACCGCTCTCGCGGTCCGCGACCTTGGCGTCACGATCAGAGAAGGGGAAGCAAGACTTGGTCTTCGATTAATCGCCAAAATTGCGCACATTGTGCTTTTTATTTTTACGCACATTGTGCTACATTTTGTCCTCACTGGTTGCGTCATTTAGGGAGAAGCGGCGATGCAGATTTCTGTCTACGGGTGTGTTGGCATTCTGGTCGGGGCGATCGGCTGGTCTGGGGCTTCATTGGCGTCGTCAGAAGAGACCTTGGCGGATTATTTAAATTGTGTCGAAGTGTTTACTGAGACAGATGCCGAGTTGATGCGTGTTACCACCCTATTTTGCGGCGAGGACGATGGACTCAGTGAGGAGTTGGACGCACGACAGTATGTGTTTGCCTATGTCTCGAAAACATCACGCGCGGTGGACTACCAGATTCAATTGATGATTCGGTCTGAGCAGCCACTTGAGCCGCAGGCGATTGTCGCAGATGGCGAGACCATTCCGGTCGCATTTCGAGCGTCGACGCGCGCATGTAAGGACCTCCGTGTGTGTGGTTATGAAACAGCGGTCTCTTTTTCGGTCAAAGGGTTGCTCATCGATGGCTATCTCGAGACCTTGGTGGCCGACGGACAGCGCGAATGGAGTTACGATGTTGAGTTGAGTACGGGAGAAATCCTCCCGTTTGTATTCCAAGCGGATGAGTTACGCGCGGTGCATTACTTGACTCAGGGCCTGTTGGTGGCTGTCCCTTCGATGGATGATCGGTTGTCTCGCATCACTGGGATTTAATTGGCCTGCTCGGGGGCGTCTGGCACAATGTACGGATGCAACCGATTAAGCCCCACGCTGAGCAGGCGCCCGAGAATCCCTTTCTCGCACTCAAATTCTATGAATTTGCGGCGGTGTCTGCAGTCACTTTGGCTTTTTTTCCGTTCTCGCTCGCGCTCTGCTGGCTGGCTTTTGGTCCGACTACAACGCGACAGTTGATTGATGCCCTACTCAAAGATTTTGTGCAGACCATGCTCATCTTGGGGCTGTTAATTGTGACGGCCATTGCACTTCTTGTGTATGGCGTCTGGCAGTGGGCCGCTGTGTGATGTCCCTGCGTCTGTGCTTCGGTTCCATTGCGCTCGCCATTGCACTGGGGGCTTTTGGTGCGCACGGGCTGGCATCTGTTGTGTCACCAGCGCGTTTAGAGACGTGGGAGACTGCTAATCAATACCATGTGTGGACCTCTCTGATTTTATTGTCTGTCTCCTTAGTGCGAGATCAGTGGCACTTTCTGATCACTGCTGGTGGCGTGATCTTTGCGGGAAGCCTTTACCTGTTGGTACTGTCCGGACACGCATGGCTCGGTGCAATCACACCGATTGGTGGGATATTTCTGATTAGCGGTCTAATTGTTGCGGCAATCGGTTGTGGTCGGAACAACACTCCCCCATCTCCATGACTGTTGAGTGGAGGATGATCGTATGATGACAGCCCTAATTGCGGCCGCATGGTTGGGAGCGATGCTCGTGTTTGTGGTCACGGTGTCGCCAACCGTGTTTCAAACACTATCGATGGAAAACGCGAGTCGCTTTTTACGCGCCTACTTTCCAAAGCTGTTTTTACTCGAACTTGGTATTGGCTCGGCGCTAATTTTCTCAGGGCTTACCTATGCGCAATGGTGGTTCGCGATGAGTGGGTTTGCGATTGCCGCCATGGCTTCGATCAATTACTGGCTGGTGATGCCTGCAATCAATCGTGTGTCTGATGAGATGGCACAACAAACCGAGCCAGACCCTGTGTTGAAACGGCAGTTTGGGCGTCTGCATGGGCTGTCTACGGTTCTATTTGGGCTTGGGGGGCTACTGTCTCTGTATGTTCTCGGTGCGTATTGGCGGGAGTCGCAGTGATGTCGAGTGGTGTCTCAGGATGGCTGAAAGCACTCTTTGGTGACTCAAGCGATCATGCTGCAGAGGCATTGCATGGGTTTCCACCCGCTACACTGGCGGCCTGTGCTCTACTGCTTGAGGTGAGCTTGGCGGATCATGCTGAGGATCCTGAAGAGATGGTTCGGCTCAAGGCTGCGATGGAGGGCGCTTGGGGCATTTCTGCGGAGGCGATTGAGGCACTGGTAACGATGGCACGAAGCCATCTTGCGCATTCGGTCTCGTTGTATGAACACACCCGTATTCTGAATGCTGACTTGACGCCCGCGGATAAAATCGAGCTGATCCGGCAGATGTGGCAAGTGGCCTATGCGGATGGCCATCTAGACCATTACGAGGAGCATTTGATTCGTCGAGTTGCCGATTTATTGTACGTAGAGCATCGTGACTTTATACAAGCGAAGCTTGCGGTTCGCGACGACTTGCGCTCTCCACTCTAAGCTCAATGTTTGACGGGGTCCGCAGGCTCAATGCCACTGAAAAACAGTAGGTCCCACAGTCGAGTCTTTGCATAGGCCGTCGGTTGCTGGAATCGATCTTCACCAGAGGGCCGCAATAAACCGGTCCAGGACAGAGGCGTTAGAATCTGTGCGCGGACGTCTAGTGTCTTTTCAAACCCGTCTCGTTCCAGATCTTCAGGCGGACCAAACAGCACCTCTGCAAGCTTCGGCGCGGTAATCGATTGATCCCCGTATTCATCAAGAATCCCGAGATAGAGATCCCATTGGTTCAAATCTGGCTCGTCCCCACGACCGATTCGATGATCAAACTCGAATAAAAAGACGGGGGTGACGAAGGTAAATATCCGTGCTGTTCTACCGACAAGCTCTCGTCCGAGTGGGGTGAGCAGCGCTTGGTTTTTGCGACGACGCAAAATTTTTAAATGAAACAGTAACTCGTGGATCACATCTAACGGTGGGACATCCCATTGATTGAGTACCTTTGTGACACGTTCCAAATCCGCGCGCCGATACTTTGGCCAATCCATGAGGTCCACGGCCCAATTGACAAACACTCGATTGAAACGGTGACTGTCAGTCAGACCAATTGACCCATGGACATGGGCATAACTGAGGACATGCTCAATGGCCAAGGCAAGGCGCGCATCTCGTAATGCGGGGTCGTGGTCATCCAGTTTATGCATTAAATATCCGTCTCAGATGCACCTGTTGGTTGTGTTTGCCTACGTCTAGTGGAGAGTACGCTGTCTGTTCCACATCACTGTCGTGTCAACGCTTCGGTCAACAGCTGGCAGACTGCCACAGTGGACTGCGGATTTTGGCCTGTCACTAAGCGCCCATCTCGCACGGCGTGAGCGGTAAAGTTGTCGCTACACTCGAAGTGCCCGCCGAGCTCACGTAACCGTGTCTCCAAGAGAAAGGGCTCAACTCCGATCAACTCGATCTGTCGCGTTTCTGAGTCTGTGAAGCTATTGATGCGTTTTCCCCGGACTAACGGATCACCATTCTCCGCTTTCGCTTGGAGTAGCCCCGCTGGTCCGTGGCAGACGGCACCCACCACAGCCCCTTGGGCCCACGCGTCGGTGATAATCTGACCGACGGTTTCGGTGTCGAAGTCCCACATTGCACCATGCCCGCCTGGCAGGAATACGCATTGATAGTCGGCGGGATCAATGTCAGCTGCTTTGGGTGTCTGACTGAGCTTGGTCATCGCCTCTTCACTGTCCATAAACCGCGCAACCATTGGTGGGCGCTTGTCAGGATCGACGAGGGTTTTTGGGTCGGCATGTGCCTGACCGCCAGCGATCGATGCGATCGTGACCTCCCAGCCAAGGTCGATCAGTGTCCAATAGGGTGCAGCCATTTCATCGTAATAGAAGCCGGTTCCACGACCCGTCTCGCCGAGTTGTCGATGAGAGGTCAGAATCAGAAGTGCAGACTGTTTTGCCATGGTCTTTGTCTCTTGTGCATGAAGGTTGTCTCTACTGTCGACTCGCAGGACAAGCGCATTCGTTCTGTGAGAAAGGTACGGCACCTCGGCGTAGAAGCCAAGAAATGTCCAAGTGACTCAGTGCGGAATTGTCGATAGTCGTGATGTCACCTTGCTTGATGGTGCGCCTAACTTATGTGACTCTTTTAACACCCTAATCGTTCCATTTGGCTTGGCACCGTGGTCACTATGCAGAAATTTCCGCTCGTCAAGGCGTCGTCCGCAGGGCTCATGTGTCTCGTGCTTTTCTTTCCCGAATCCGCTGATGCCCAGCAGCACAAGGGTGGCGCATTTCAATTAAAGAGGGATGGGATAGGATGCCCTGAATGCCAGGCTCTGGATGGTTATCTCCCTCCGAATGAGATCCCACTGGTGTTGTACCAAATGGTTGGGAAAATACGAAAGGGAGATAAGGACGAGGATGTCCGCATCCAGAAGGTGCGTGGGGCGACTCCAACGGGCACCTATCCTAAGTTTGTCAACGATGGAAATTGTCCCGAAATCGATTCTGAGAAATGGGCGATCGATTATTCGCATAAGCGATCTGGTGCGGCGATCCACAAAGGCATCGATATTCCTCAACCTGAAGGGACACCGGTCCTCGCTGCCGCCTCGGGCACAGTGGTGGGTAAGTTTTTAAATCAAAACAATCGCAAAGGGATCGAGGTCGTTTTGCGACACACACCGGCACAGACGGGCCTTTCGTTTTATACCTATACGCAATACACCCATTTACTGGAGATGTCGCCATTACCCATTGGGGCTTCCGTGTTGATGGGTGATGAGATAGCCAAGATCTCTAATACGGGCAAGATGGGCAATAAAATACGGCGTGACGCGCTGCATTTTGCGGTGATGTATTCGGAGTCTCCTGGGTGGACTAATGACGGCACGATCGTGGTGCCACAGGCATCTTATTGGATGGACCCAGTGTTCTTCTATTCAACGGCTGGTCCCTATGACTCAGTCAGCGTCGAACGTCGCTCTAATAAGGCCATCCTAACGCCCTACATCACTAGAACGGGCACCGTAGTCCCTGCTGAGACAAACCGGATATGGCCGTTCGCCTGTCCGTAGGTTTCTGATTTCAAACGCTCATGTGGAGTAGTGGCAGTGATTCCTTTGCGAATGACTTAGATGGATGCGCAAGATAAAGCGCTCATGACTGGCGCCATCACCTGATAGATGAGAGGCGGTGTGGCTTGAAGAATACCTGGTCATCATTCTTGGTTCCGAGATCGAGTAACGCTCTCGGGTATGGGATTTGTATACAGCATTGTCTACCATCATCAGAGACTGAGTGATTTTGTGTAGACATTTCAGTGGCTTATGCAGTCTGCAGAGACCGTGATGGAGCGGGTAGTGGGAATCGAACCCACATCTCTAGCTTGGAAGGCTAGGGTAATAGCCTTTATACGATACCCGCGGCTATTGATTTCATTAGATTTTTTTGTCAGAGAAGTCAGGCAACCACTTTTGTGCATACCATTAGCATACTGATGCCCAACCTTCTGAGGGCGCGAAGTGTACTGAGGCCTTGTGGCTCGGTCAAGCAAGGCCAGATGGACTGGCTGACGGACTCTGCATCTAGGTTGGCGCGGTATTCGCGTTGGCGCGAGCGCGTCTTAGAGATTTAGGGAGCGGCTATTTGGGCCGTTCCCTCACTCAAAAGTAGGTGTTATAGACTGCGAATCACTGCTTGGTTTAGCTGAGCGGCGATCTGGTGTTGCGTCATCCCTTTGTACTCAGCGGTACCAACGAGATGCTCTGACACGAGATAGTTCGCGCGAAGCTGTTGTGCAGCAAGTAAGCCGCGTCCGATGCTCCGAAAAATCTCAGTAACGGATTCACCAGCATGCGAGAGGGTGGCAAAGAGAGAAGGTTGTGCATTCAAAGTTGTCATATTAGCTCCTTGTGGGATGTGGATCCTTGGTAACAAAAGTTACTTTTGGTAACGAGACTAAAGTATGACATCTGTGAGTGATCGTCAAGCAGTTCTTGCACGCAATGCGTGAGCGTGCAAAAACAGAATGGCAGAGGGAGTGAGTGCTTAGGGCAGCAACATCCACTGAGGCTCAACCTCAGAGTACACACTGTCTGAGCCGCCTTTGAAGATAAGACTGACGGAGTCTCTGCGAGCGAGCGACTTTTCAAAGATCAGATGTGGCTTCCGATCTACAAAGACCGCGATTGCAAGCAATTCCTTGGTGTCTCGAGAATCGCTAATGATATTGACCTGAGTCTCCTTTGCTGGAAACTCGAGTCCTAGCATGAAATTCAGGCGGCTGATCGACTCGTCAAACAGTTGTAGTGCGGCAGTTTCTCGGATGTAGGCGGTTTCATCTTCAAGCTCAATGGCGAGCAGCCGTGTGTTCGTCTCAAGGTATGTATCAAGGACCGCTCGGGTGCCCATCGGGATTTTTGTCTTGATCACAAGATTTTCACCCAAGGTAGCCTTTGACTTGGAGAATTCGGAGTCTGGGCTGAGGTAGGGAATCGCCATTGCAGAGACTTGATCAAGGAGGCCTTCTTGGTCTTCGCCCAGTAAGCTAAACGAGACTGTCGCAGTCACCTCGATCGGCTCATTTTTAGCCAGTTCGACATCACTGGTGTACACCTCAAGGGTCAGTTCATCGGGTTGGCACCCCATGAGCAGCAGGGTCGTCGCCAAGACGCCACAGACCGTTGAAATGCGCCACATTTGGAGACCCCTCTTAGCCCTGACTGATTACGGCAATCTGCCGGTTTGTTGGTGCTCCGTCAATGGTGGCGGGATCGACTGTTAAGGACTGATCACCCGAATCGGCTGTCCCCTTTGAAACGCAAGAAAGGCCTCAAGCATTTGCGGGTAAAACACGCGGAAGGTTTCTTCGGTACAGTACCCGATATGGGGCGTACAGAGTGTCTTTGGATGTTGGACAAGACGATCCAGAAGTGGCGTGGGCTCAGTCTCATACACATCGGTGGCACACCCACGAATAAGATTCCGATCAAGCGCCTCGAGGAGCGCCGCTGGGTCAACAAGATCCGCGCGCGAGGTGTTCACTAGGTATCCCCTCGGCCCCAAAGAAGAGAGCTCCTCAAGCCCAATAAGGTGGCGTGTCCGCTCTGAGAGCTTCATATGGATTGAGACCACATCAGCCTCTGTAAATAGGGTCTCCTTGCTGACCCAATCGACCTTGTGTGGGAGGCAGCGCTCGGGCGTCAGATTTGGGCTCCATGCAATCACGCGCATGCCAATCGCGTGACCGAGTACCGCTAACTGCCCCCCAAGACGCCCTAAACCGACAATTCCAAGGGTCTTTCCGCGACAGTCCTGGCCCAGTTCCGTTTGCCACTGTCCGTCGAGATGGCCGGTCATCAATGGGACCAATCGCCGAATTTGTGCCAGGATCAGAAGAAATGCGAGTTCAGCTGTGGCGTGTCCAGGCGACTCGGTTCCCGAGACCACAATGCCTTGGCGCTTGCATGCGTTCAAATCGATGGAGGCATTCGCCATGCCTGTGGTGACCAAGCACTGTAACCGCGGCAGTCGCTCGACGATGGCGGCAGGAAATGGGGTGCGCTCTCGCATTAATCCGATCCCGTCGAACGGTAACAGTCGCTCGATGAGCGCCTCTGAATCGGTGAGATGATCGGAAAAAAATTCAAAGTCGAGGGAATTAGCGTGATCCCACTGGGCAAACTGTTTTGCCCAGTGATTAAAGTCATCCAGTATCGCTATCCGCATCATCACCCCCGGCGGTCTGTCACGAGCATGCTATCGCCTTCTGTCAAGCACGGCTATTCTGCTTGGCTAAATGACAGGAGACGCTGATGACCACGTATCGATTCAATGTAATTCCCGGTGATGGCATTGGCCAGGAGGTGATCCCGGCAGGTTTGCGTATTGCTGAGCGTGTCGCGCAGCAACATGGATTTGGCGTGACCTTCCAGCAGTTTGATTGGCGGTGTGAGACCTATCTGGAAACGGGACGCATGATGCCGTCGGACGGACTCTCGCAGCTAGCTGATGCTGATGCAATTTATTTGGGGGCGGTGGGTTGGCCCACCGTCCCTGATCATGTCTCGTTATGGGGCTTGTTGATCCCAATTCGTCGCGAGTTTGATCAATACGTGAATCTTCGTCCGGTGCGTCTCTTAAATGGCGTGCAGTCGCCCTTGGCCAATCGAGGGCCTGAAGACATTGATTTTGTCGTGGTCAGAGAGAATTGCGAAGGCGAGTACTCCGAGGTCGGTGGTCGACTGTATGCAGGCACCGATCGTGAGATGGTCACTCAAGAGGCGATTTTTACCCGATTTGGGACTGATCGGATTTTACGCTATGCCTTTGAGCTAGCGCAGACGCGGCGAGGACAGCTAACGTCTGCCACGAAATCCAATGGCATCATGCATTCGATGCCGTTTTGGGATGAACGGGTGAAAGCGATCGCGGCTGAGTACCCGGATGTTCAAGTCACACAGTTTCACATTGATATTCTGACTGCCCACTTTGTGCTGCATCCGGATTGGTTTGATGTGGTGGTTGGCTCGAATTTGTTTGGAGACATCTTGTCTGATTTAGGGCCTGCGGTGGCGGGATCGATCGGTATTGCGCCGTCCGCGAATATCAATCCCGAGGGGCGTTATCCCTCCATGTTTGAACCTGTGCATGGCTCTGCGCCAGATATCGCCGGTCTTGGCATTGCAAATCCCATTGCAGCCGTTTGGACAGTGGCCATGATGTTTGATCACCTCGGTCAGTCTGAAGCGGCAGCTCGCATTGAAGCGGCGATTGAGACGGTCTTGACCGGACCCAAAGCGGCAATTACGCGTGACCTTGGTGGTGTCGGTACAACAGCAACGTGCACCGAGGCCCTGTTACAGGCGCTCGGCGACGCGTGAGTTAGGCGAGTTGCTTCGCCGCGATTACTTGGGCCCAGTGTTCAGGGCCCGTTTTGTGGACGTTGGTACCTTCAGCATCCACCGCCACTGTGACCGGCATGTCATGCACGACAAACTCGTGGATCGCCTCCATACCCAGTTCAGGGAAAGCAATCACTCGCGATTGCTTGATCGCTTGCGAAACGAGATAGGCTGCACCGCCGACCGCCATTAAATAGGCCGCTTTGTGTTTCTTGATCGCCTCAACCCCAGTTGGCCCGCGTTCCGCTTTCCCAACCATGGCCAGTAATCCAGTGTGTCCCAAAATCTGGT
This sequence comes from Gammaproteobacteria bacterium, assembly GCA_009922705.1. Classification (GTDB taxonomy): domain Bacteria; phylum Pseudomonadota; class Gammaproteobacteria; order Pseudomonadales; family Litorivicinaceae; genus HIMB30. The sequence continues at coordinate 20,551 of RFUY01000007.1, read as the reverse complement.
CGGTAAATTTATCCATTCGGGTGGCCGTGGTTGGTCCTGCTGGCCCCACCACTTCAGTTCCCACAGGATCGACAGGGCCGACGTAATAAATCACTTTGCCGTTGAGATCGACGGGCAGGGGTTCGCCACGATCCAGCATGTCGACGATACGCTTATGGGCGGCGTCTCGTCCGGTCAGGAGCGTGCCGTTTAACAGCAATGTTTGCCCCGGCTTCCAGGAGCGCACCTCTTCTCGGGTTAAGGTGTCCAGATCGACGCGTTTTGCATCTGGACCGGCCTCCCACGCAATGTCCGGCCAATCCTCGAGTGACGGTGGGGTCAGCACGGCAGGCCCACTGCCATTGAGCGTAAAGTGGGTGTGTCGCGTAGCCGCACAGTTCGGAATCATGCCCACCGCTTTGCTGACCGCATGGGTCGGGTAATCCAAAATCTTGACATCCAAAACCGTGGTGAGGCCACCCAAGCCTTGCGCACCGATCCCCAATTGGTTGACTGCATCAAAGATTTCGAGCCGTAATTCTTCAATCGCTGAGGCGGGTCCGCGCGCCTTGAGCTCGTGAATATCGATTGGTTGCATGAGCGATTCTTTGGCCATCACTAAGGCCTTTTCAGCAGTACCGCCAATCCCCAAGCCGAGCATCCCTGGCGGACACCACCCGGCCCCCATGGTTGGCACTGTTTTTAACACCCAGTCCAAGATGGAATCCGACGGATTCAGCATGACAAATTTAGATTTGTTTTCTGAGCCACCGCCTTTGGCAGCAATGTCAAAACTCAAGGTCTCACCGGGTACCATTTGGTAATGAATGACCGCTGGCGTGTTATCCCGCGTATTGGTTCTGGCGCCGGCAGGATCCTTCAAGATTGAGGCACGCAGGACGTTGTCCGGGTGCGTATATGCGCGCCGTACCCCCTCATTAATCATGTCATCTAGGCTTAACGTGGCATCGTCAAAGCGCACTGACATCCCGACTTTCACGAACACGGTGACAATGCCGGTGTCCTGACAGATGGGACGATGCCCTATGGCACTCATCCGCGAGTTCACCAGAATTTGCGCCATTGCATCTTTCGCAGCCGGTGATTCCTCTCGCAAGTAGGCATCATGGAGTGCATGGATGAAGTCAGTGGGGTGGTAGTACGAGATAAACTGCAGCGCGTTGAACACGCTTTCGATGATGTCATCTTGGCGGATTGATGCCATGCGGAGTCCTCCGAAATCTGGGGTCCGAAGTGTATCAGACCCCGATTCGAAAGACGGCGGATTCACTCTACCTCTTTGGTGGAGTGGACGACTACGGCGTGGTTGTTGTCAGCCCCACGGTCTGCCATGCCTGCATGCCGCCGCGGTACCATTTCAACTTATGAGCGGGGTATCCCAGTCGCAACAGCGTTTTGATATTGGTCGGGGACTGGCCGCACCACATGCCATTGCAATACAGCACCAATGTTTTTGCTTGTGAAAAGTCCCAAAATCCGTCGGTCTGCATGGCGCCAAATTGGGTTTCTAACAGATCCGCAATCGTCAACGGGTCTGAGCGGCTTGGGTTGAGTGCTGTCCATGGCACATTGATCGCACCTGGGATCATGCCGCGGGCAACCCAATCCGGTGTGCGGGAATCAATCAGCACAAGACTGTCGTCCCCAGCAGTGATCTGCTCAAGGACCGCTAAAACCTCAAGCTCACCAATGGTTTCAACCCCGGGTGCAAGCTGCATCGGTTGCACACAGAATGGCGGACACGGCCGTGAGGTGAGCGCAAAATCTGGATGGATCGTTGCAGCGTTGTCTTGATTGCGTTCAATCCGAATCTCGCGTCCTTGATGTTCGACATCAACGGACATCAGGGTGGATGTGATTCCCACTGGCCGATCCTCTGCAAATGCTGTGATGGCCAAGCTAAGTGTGAGTAGGGCGATGCCCTGATGGATCCTTTTCATTGCGACCTCCGTGCGCGTTATTCTTTGGCAGCTGTTATAGCACGGCAATCTTCATCAGTTCTTCATCCTTTTTCCCTGATCTCTTCCTTCTTGATCTGCAACAAGGCGGTTCAATGACGTCTCAAATTCTTGAACCGGAGTTATTTATGAAACGTTTTCTCGTGACCACCCTGTGTTCGACGGCCCTCATCAGCAGTGTTCAGGCTGATCCAGTGATGGATCGGCTACCGGAGCATGTCGGGTTTGGGTCAGGTGTTCTTATCGGTGCTGCAGTGGCCGGTCCCGTTGGCGCGATTGTCGCTGGGACAATGGGTGTGATGCTTGGACATGATGTGTTGCAAGACCGTGCGTTGCTTGCCGAACAGCAGAAGCGATCAGAAGCCGAGGCAGACAGCCAGCTTGCGTCTCAAGAGCGGGACCGTGCGTTACAACAATTGCGTGCAGAATCCACTGCGTTGGCGCGCTCCCGCGCTGAAGTTTCCGGGGCGCAGGCGCAATTGGTGGCAATGCAGCAAATTCTGGAGTCTGTCTCGATTCCGGTCTTTTTTGACGTGGATTCAGCCACTGCCCATGCCCGGCATGCTGACGCGCTGTCAGCGCTCGCTCAGGCGTTGAACGCGGTGTCCGCCTTGCGCCTCGAACTCACAGGCTACGCGGATACCTCTGGGTCGATCAGTCACAACCAAACCTTAAGTGAAGCGCGTGCAGCCAGTGTGAGTGCACTGCTCAATGCGGCGGGCGTTGAGACAGATCGCATGCAAGTCGCGGGGAAAGGTGAGTCCTTGAGTGCACCGTTTGATCCGCTTACGGCAGGGGCAGATCGTCGTGTCGACATTCAGTTTCGTTTCGAAGCCAATACCCCGGGAGCACCTGCGCATGAAAGTCTTTATTCCATTCGATAATGCCGAGCCAGTGCCGGGGGCAGGGAGTCCCCCGCCACTGGTCCCTTTTGATATTCATGCGATGCGCGTGGTGCGTATCCAACAGGTTGGAGAGTCAACAGATGCCGTTGCAGAACTTGTCCTCGAAGTGGAACGAGATGACCCCGAATATCATCAATCGCATCGAAAAACGCGGTATGGTGGCGCTCCGAGCGCGTGAACAATTGACGTTTGAGTGGACTGGGGGCGCGATGAATGCACGCATTGTAGTGGTCGAAGATGACGTCGATCAGCTCACTAACTACAGCTATGCCTTGCAGAAAAAGGGCTTTCAGGTGTCAAGCTATGAGAGCTTGGACGAAGTCCATTTGCATTTGACGCAATCCCCAAGTCTTGCGCTACTCGATGTGCATCTAGGACACGATCCTGACGCTGGCTTTGGCCTCTGCCAGTGGCTTCTCGATCGATTCCCGGGGCTTCCAGTGATCTTCCTGACCAGCCGGAATGAAGAGATTGATCAAATCTTTGGGCTTCGATTGGGTGCTTGGGATTATCTGACCAAGCCGATTTCCACCGCGTTGCTGGTGGAAAAGGTGGCCGCAGTGCTGAAACGCGTCAATGATGCCCGGCGTCCCGGTGTTGAAGATCTATTGGAGTCCGGTCCATTGCTCATTGATGTTGCCAAAGCAAAGGTCTTTTGGCGTGGGGTCCAAGTTGCACTCACGGTGACTGAATTGTCGATTTTGGAGGCGCTGGTGCGCGCGCAGGGGGCTGTTTTGAGCTTCGATCAATTGGCTGAACGGACCCGGCAATCGGTGGTGACCAACAATACCCTGAGCACTCATATCAAGCATATTCGGCAAAAAATAAAACGCCTAGATCCTGCCTTTGACGCTCTAGTCAGCGTCTATGGCAGTGGATATCAATGGGATTTGCCGCCTGAATGAAGTGGTCCTTACGTGCGAAGCTGTTTGTGTTTGTTCCGGTGCTGGCCCTTCTACCCTGGTTGGGCTGGCAAACCCTCGAGCGGTTGCAGCTGTTTGCGATTCGAGCGCAAACAGAAGCCTTGGCTGTCTTAGCACAAACGCTCGCACAGGAGCTCTCGTCTGAGGCCTCTGTCCGATGGCGACCGTCGCAGAGTCTCCCCGGTCGACCACCGGCGACGGCGCTGCAATCGCCCGTCCTAGACGGATTTTTGGATGATTGGGTGGAAGCTCAGCCGATCGCGTTGAGTCAACTGGTCACGCTTCGCGCGATGCAACGCGGCGCAGCACTCTATCTTGCGATCGATGTGCGCGATTTGACGCGTCAGTACCGTCGTCCAACGCAAGACAGTGCATCGGATCGGCTGCTCATCACGCTCCTCAAACCCACGGGTGATGAGGTCATCACGATCGCGCCTGAGGGGCCCGGACGCTGGTTTTCCGAGGGCGCAACTCGGGCAAGGGCCTCTGATGCCGTGGTGACGGGTTATTGGTGGGAGCTTGCCGAGGGTTATCGGTTCGAGGCGCGACTGTCGGCGAGCCGTCTACTCGATGCCTCAGGGTGGGTTTTATCGGTCGTTGATGCGTCTAGTGAGACGCAGGTGACACGCTCCTATCCGATTCCAATTGCACCCATGCACCCGTGGATCCAGCAACGCGCTGAAGCCTTTGCAACGGAGACGCGTCAGGTTGTCGTGTCTGCGAATGATGGACGGATTTTAGCCATGACCGGGGCGATTCAGGGAGCGGCGGATCTCGTGGCTGAAGAGAGCATCCTGTCTGGGACAGCGGTGAGCGGTCGTGTGACCGTCCAGTCCCGTGCCGATCAGGTGGTTGGATCGGCAAGCCGCGCATTGATTCAGCTGGCGTGGCAGATCATGGCTGTCTTGCTGATTGTTTTGCTTGGATTGTCCGTGTATGCGGGACGTCTCACAGAGCGGATCGCTCGATTGGGACGTGAACTCCGTGCGCAGCTTGATGCGCGAGGGCGATTGGCGGAGCCTCAGCCTTTGACCGCATTAAAAGCCACGGATGAGATCGGCGATTTAGCCCGGGACATCGCACAGGTGATGGCGGATCTCAGGCGCTACACGCAGTTCCTTGAGCGAATCCCACGGACCTTACGTCACGAGTTGAGCAATCCGATGAGTACGGTACAGACCTCGCTTGAGCTCTTGGCAGAAGAGCAAGACCCAACTCAACAGGCGCGTCTGAGGGCTGCGGCAGCGCGTGGAATTGCCAAGTTGGACAGCACGCTGTCACGCGTGACCGAGGCGGTGAGCCTGGAGGAGGCACTTCGTGAAGATGTCCTGTCTCCAGTTGACTTAACCAAGCTGCTCGAAATGTACGTGGAGGTGCAACGAGAGCAACATCCGCGGATTCAGTGGCGCCTTGATGTGCCGACTGCCCCCATTCGGGTCATGGCGCATTCGCTGCGACTTGAGCAACTCTTGGACAAGTTGATTGACAATGCGTTGGATTACACCCCTGATCAGGGGCGGATCTGGCTAAAGCTGCGTGATCAGGTGACCTCAGTGAGTCTTGCTGTGGAAAATGAGGGCCCGACCGACGTGGCGTTTACCGGTGCGGATGTGTTTCAGTTGTTTTCGAGTGCGCGACAGGATGCCAGTGGGGCACATCTGGGCCTTGGCCTCTACGTCGTCAGAACAATTGCAGAGGCCTTTGAGGCCTCTGCGCGGATTGAATCGACTGGACGGGGTGTCCAGGTGACCATTCAGGGATTTAGGCACGTGCCGAGGAGCGCATAAATGCAAGTGAGCTGTTTGCAATACACCGCAGAGCCCGATGTCGAGCAAACCTGGGCGCGGATCGAGCCGCTTTTGATGATGGCCGCACTCGCCGGGCCAGATCTCGTGGTTTTGCCGGAATGTGCGCTGTTTTTATCCGCGGATCAGGCACTCAGTCGCGAGCATGCCGTGACCTTGGCGCATCCACGGGTTGACGCATTGCGCCAGTGGGCCGCCGATCAGGCAACCTGGGTCGTGGTTGGTTCTGTGATTTTTCGCGACGGATCTGACATCCGAAATCGGATGCTGGTGTTTGATCGCCAGGGTGCGTTGGTGCAGCACTACGACAAGATTCACATGTTTGACGTGACTCTCAGCTCCGGTGAATGCTATCGGGAAAGCGCCCTGTTTACTGCGGGGTCGACCCCCGCGATCGTGGACATTGAGGGTTGGCGGGTTGGCTTATCGATTTGTTTTGATTTGCGTTTCCCGAAGCTCTATCGGCACTACGCGAAAGCGGACTGCGATCTCATCCTGGCTCCATCAGCGTTCACCCAAACCACAGGTGAAGTGCATTGGCAGTTGCTGAATCAAGCGCGCGCTGTGGAAAACGGCTGCTTTGTCGTGGCCGCAAATCAGTGCGGCGTGAATCAGCAGGGTCGTGCAACTTTCGGCCACAGCCAAATCACTGGGCCTTGGGGAGAGATTCTTGCGCAGGGCGGCGGATCAACAACGCTTGTCTCAGCGACGATTGATCAAAGTGCAGTCGCGACGGCGCGCGCCAAAATTCCGGTGTTGTCGCAGGACCGAGACTTTGACGCGCCGACTCTAGGTTAAGGCGCCGGGTAGGGCGTCGCCTGCACCGAAGGACGCTGCTTAAAGGTCTGGTACCACTGCTCGACGCGCGGCGCGATGGTGGTCCAATCATGCTCAGGAATACGCACAAGCAGCCATTCGTAGGCGGACAAGAGTGCGATGGTGGCGAGCGACAGTTCGGTTTCCAAGCCGTCCCAGCTGGCCTCGACATGACGCAAGGTACGCTCGATTTTACCCATTTGCAGCGCGATACCCGTCTGGTTTGGTGGCGTCTCATTCATGGCCTTACGCAGTGTCGAGGCGGCATCACTGAGTCCATTGAGCATGGAGAGCCGTGTTTTTGATTGCCAACGATTTAAACCGGTCGAGAGCATCCATTCTGGACGATAGGTTTCCACCAAATATTCTGCGATGACTTGAGAGTCGTAAATCACCATGTCATCGACGCGAAAGGTGGGTACTTTGCCCAATGGGTTCAGTGGCCAGAGATAGTCGCTGGACTCGCGTGGTGCGACGACCGTGACCTTGAGTTGATCCATCAGCCCGAATTCGTGCGCGAGAATGCGTACCTTCCGTGCATAGCCTGATGAGAGGGAACAGATTAATTCCATAGTGGACGCTCCTGCGTGGCTGTTGTGATTATTCGGTGTATCCGTGCCATCGATTTGTCATTGGCATTAAAAAACGTTCGGCAAGACAATGCGATAGCCAGACTTAGACGACTCTCCTTTGGGGTCCATTGCGGATTACTCTGGATCAATTTTGCGAACGTGATGGTAATCGATTCAGCCGTTAGGCAGTCTAGAACTGACACAATGACCAGCATAAGGACAGCAAATGGCGACTGTGTTTGATGATGAAATCATCGGTGCAATGGCCCGTGGCATCGTGGATGACATGCAAGCGGGTCTGTTCCGCTCGGGCTACTCTTCCATCATTCGGGAAAGCCATGATGCGAGCTGTGCAATTTTGCTTGCAGACGGCGCGTTAGGTGCGCAAAAGGTTGTCCTTCCCATCCATGTTGGTGCATTTCCTGCCGTGGTGTCAGGACTGCTGAACCGGTTTCCGCCGGACACCATCCAGCCTGGTGACTGTTTCGTGTCGAATTCGCCCTGGGAAGGGGGAAGCCCACATAACCCAGATTTTGCGGTCGTTGCGCCCGTTTTTTTTGAGGGTGAATTGGTCGCCTTCACGGCGAGTATTGCCCATAAATCAGATATCGGCGGGGCCGTTCCTGGCAGTTGTCCGGCGACGGCGCGTGACATGTATTCTGAGGGATTACACATTCCTCCCGTCCGATTATTCCGTGATGGTGTGCCAAATCCTGAGGTGGTGACACTCATCTCAGGCAACAGTCGTAGCGCGACGATCGTGATGGGCGATTTAATGGGTCAAGCCGGGATTTGCATGCAGGGCGCTGTGCGCGTCGCCGACCTCTTTGCGCGGTTTGGGCGCACTCACGCCCTGTCGAGTTTTGCGGCAGGTCGGAAACGAACCGAAGTCACGATTCGGCAAGCGCTCGAACAAATCCCGGATTTTGTCGGGTCTGCGGAACGTTGGATGGATAACGATGGTATTTCGCTGGATCGTCCCATTGCCATCCGAGTCACCGTTGAGAAGACTGGGGACCATATTCACTTTGATTTTACCGAGACGGATCCGCAAGGGGCGGGACCAATCAACATTCGTCCACATTTGCTGAACGCGTGCTGTGCGTACGTGATGGTCGCGATTTCTGACACGGCGGTGGGCATCAACCAAGGCATCATGGATACCTTTACGGTCAAAACCAAACTTGGCACGTTGGTCGACCCGCACTTCCCGGCACCGGTAAACAGCTACAACACAGCCATGCACGCCGTGATTGAATCAATCTTCGCGGCGATGGGTGAGGTCGTGCCAAGTCTCGCGCGCGCCGACGGCGGCGGGGGACGTGCGCTGACGTTTGCGCATCAAGCAGATGGGAAAACGTTGATTCAATATGAACTGTTCGCCGGCGGTACAGGTGCGATGCAGGGGTATCAAGGGCAAACCGGCTGCCACTGTAATCAGACCAACGGCAAAGTGGGATCATTGGAGATGATCGAAACCGAGTTCCCGATCCGGGTCGAGGAGTTTTCGGTGAAGCGAGAGTCCGGAGGTCTTGGGAAATTTCGGGGGGGGCATGGATTCCGGCGCCGGTATCGGCTTCTGGATGGCCAAGCCGCCATCACCCTGCGCTCCTCGAAGCACCAGATCGCGCCAGAGGGTACTGTCGGCGGTCAAGCCGGTGCTCCAGGGCATTGTGAAGTGAGCTTAAGTGGCCAGCACCGCGTGTTGGCGACTATGGAATCAGGTGTGGTGATTCATCCGAATGACACCCTGGTGATTGAGACCCCCGGAGGGGGCGGGTTCGGCTAGCAGCCTCTTTGCCACGTCGAACAGAACAATAAAAGGAGAGACATATGGGCACACATTTTTCACGATGGATCGCTGGGATCACCCTCGTTGCATCAGCAGTCGCACCTGTTGCGATGGCGAGAGACCTGTCGCTGGCGACTGGCCGACAAGGCGGATCTCAGTATCCAATCACGGTGGCACTCGCACAGGTGATTGAAGGCTTATCGGATGTCGATTCGGTGACGCTCAAGCCTGGCGGTGGCACCAGTAACGTGGCCGCTGTTGGACTTGGGCAGGCGGATCTGGCGATTACCTTGTCACCAAGCGCGGTCGATGGCATGGCTGGGGTCAAGCCGTATCCAGCGCCGATGGCGGACATTACGCAGTTATTCGCATTGCACGGGTTCAAAATTACGACGCTTGTTGCGGCAGACTCCAACATCAAGTCATTCCGTGACCTTGCTGGGAAGAAGGTCAGCATTGGCCCCAATGGCTGGACCATTAACACCATGGCCAAGAAGATTCTTGAGATGGAAGGCATGAGTGTGCGGATGGAGACCTTGAAGCCAGACGACGCTGTGCAGCAACTCAAGGACGGGAACATTGATGCGATCATCAATACCCCCTCAGATTTGTATGCCCCATTCCTCGATTTGGCGACGGCACGTGAGGTGCGTTTGGTGCCCCTGACCGCGGGGATTCAAAAGCAACTGATTGATGAAAACGCGAGTTTTTATCTGTCGACGTGGCCTGCCGATACCTCAGCCTATCCAAAGCTGGTGAATACGGTTGAGACTGTGTCCTACCCCAATATCATTATCGCCAATGGAAAAACGGTGTCTGATGATTTGGCGTATCGCATCGTCAAACAGGTCGTTGAGTCTTTTGAGAAGGTGGCGGATTCGGAACCGTCGTTGAAGGTTCTGAAGCTGAGTGATTTGGCCGTCTCCGTCGGGGTTCCCTTCCATCCAGGCGCCGCACGCTACTTCAAGGAAAGAGGCTGGATGTAACCGGTGATGAGTCCGGTTCGCTCGATTGGATTACAGGCCATTGCGCTCAGCCTTGGCCTGTTTCATCTGTATTCCGGGCTCTTCGGCTCCTTTGACGCCTCCATCCAGCGAGGCGTCCATCTTGCGCTTGCGGTTGCGTTTTTCGCACTGAATAGTCTGCGCGATGGCGCACCCTGGTTTAACCGATCATCCCTGGTACTCGGGCTGGCTGTGATTGCCACCATTGCCTGGCGGATGAGCGAACACATCTATCTGACTAGCGAGCGGTTTGAATTTGTCAGCCCTCTGACACCGCTAGAGCTTGGCTTAGGCGCGGTGTTTGTGCTCGCGATCCTCGAACTCTGTCGCCGTGCGATTGGCTGGGTGTTGCCCGCCTTGGTGCTGGTGTTGTTTGTGTATTGTTTTGTGCCCGGGTTGCCGGGCTTGCTGAAGCACAGCGGCTATTCGCTGGGGCTGTTATTGGATGTGCAATTCCTCACCTATGCGGGTGCCTTTGGAATTCCGTTGAGTGTGTCGGCGAGCTACATCGCGCTCTTTATCATCTTCGGCGCATTTATGGAGCGCTCGGGGTTGGGTGCGCTCATTATCGATCTTGCAAATCATGCCGTGGGTCATTACCGCGGAGGTCCTGCAAAGGTGGCTGTGCTGGCGAGCGCCTTTACCGGGACGATTTCCGGAAGCGCACCGGCGAATGTGATGACCACGGGCGCACTGACGATTCCACTGATGAAAAAAACCGGCTATCCAGCGCATTGGGCAGGGGCGATTGAGGCGGCGGCATCGACCGGCGGGATCTTGATGCCGCCAATCATGGGGGCAATTGCCTTCTTGATGGCGCAGTACACCGGGATTCCGTATCTAACCATTGCGACGATCGCGCTGGTGCCTGCCTTGTTTTATTTCTTGGGGATCTTTTTGGCGGTCCATTGGGCTGCGATACGGCACGATGTGCGCCCTGTGCCGAGAGCTGAGGGCAGCTCTGCTTGGGCTATTTTGAAGGCCCGAGGCCATTTGATTCTGCCGGTCGTGATTTTGATCGGCCTATTGATCGAAGGGTTTTCGCCGCAATACGCGGTGTCTTACTCGATTTTAGCGGTGATTGTTTTGTCTTGGCTGAAGCCAAGCACCGCAATGCGATTCCAGGATATTCGTGATGCATTGGTCAATGCGGCTGGCGCAATCGCTTTCGTCGCCCTCACCACGGCTGTCGCTGGGATGGTGGTGGGTGTGTTTGAGATGACCGGACTTAGTTTGAGTTTCGCGCAAGAAGCAAACACCTATGTCGTGGGGCTCCTGAGCGGTCTGATTTTGACCATGGTGGTGTCCATTGTTTTGGGGATGGGCGTGCCGCCTTCGGTGAGTTATATCGTTCAGATTGCCGTCACGATTCCGATTGTCATTGGGTTTTTAAAAGCCAGTGGAATGGATCCAGCAACTGCGATGCTGATCGCCCATTTCTTCGTCATGTACTACGCATCCCTGGCCGTCTTGACACCCCCAGATGCACTCGCCTCGATTGCGGCGGCCGGTTTAGCGCAAGCGCCAGTGATGAAGACTGCGATTTATGCCACGCGGGTCGCGTTTGTGGCCTTCATCGTGCCATTTTTATTTGCGTATAAGCCGACGCTGTTGTTGCAGGGCGCTCCACTTGAGGTTGCGATTGATATCGCGTTTGCGGTGGTGGCCGTTATTGCAGGATCCGTTGCGCTTGAGGGATACAGAATCGCATGGTTCCGGTCGATTGATCGGGTCGTCGGAGTGTTGGTTGCGATCGGTTGTGCCTATCCTGACCATACTGCGAATACCCTCGCGGCACTACTCGCAGTGGTCTGGGGGTCGAGAATTTTTGCACGTTACCGACGGGTCACGCTCGCCGTCTCATGATGGTTCAGCGCGTTGACCTTAGAGATTGAACAAAAGCTTTGCACCCATCAGCGCCATCATCACCAGAATTAACTGTTCAAAGCGTTGCTTGGAGACATAGTGGCCAATCCGTGTGCCCAGCCACATGCCGACAAAAATGGGAATCAGCGACAGCACACTCCAGACGAAGAGTGTCCAGGTCATGAGGCCTGCCTGCACCAGCCAGGCAAACTGCCCCCCACCCATGGCAATAAAGTACCAACTGATGGTGAGAATAAAGGTCTCTTTTGGCAAGCGCAGTGACATGAGATATACCAGGATGACCGGTGCAGACACCCCGGTCAGTCCGCCCGCGAGGCCCGCTAAAAAACCTGCTGGCGCATTGGTCCAGCGTGCAATCCGGCGGGACAACTGAAAGCTGGGTTTGAGTGCTCGAAACCCCATGTACAGCCACAAAATTAACCCCAAAAGACGCGTGAGTACGGTGGGGTCCACTGACGTGAGGGTTAGAATGCCAAGCCCTGAGCCTACGATTGAGGCGATCCCGAGAGGCAGTAACCGAATGTCTGGATCGACATGATGACGATACGCCCAGACTTGATAGATGTTGGGCACGACGCTTGGCACGGAGATCAAAATAATTGCTAAGACGATGGAAATGGCATCGGCGATCACTGGCACCGCGATGACTGGAACGCCCAGCCCCAAAATCCCTTTGAAGATACCCCCGAGCACGAAGGCGGCAACAATCCCAACGGTCTCAAGTAAGGACATCTGGTCGAGCAGTGTTGTATCCATGACAGTGCGATTCTCCTGAGCCCGCAGTATGCCCGGTTTTGGCGTCTCACTTTCGGCGCGACTCCAAAACAATCATCGGTGCCCGCCCATACCAAGTTCACATGACCTTCGCAGATGCCGATTTTCCGGAATGCGATTCCAAACGCGCAAACCCAGCAATGGCGGGGCCTGTTTGACTGTCTCGTGCGAGCCCTCATTGCCTTGGCGGGCGAGAGCGTCAACGAGATGCCGCCGCCTGGCCGAGCGCCGCCGAAGGTGACTTGACAGGGGCGCTGTGGTTCCGAAGTATCACGAGATCATTCTGCGATAACAATAACTGGAGTACATCATGGCAAATCCCTCTGTCATTCAGGGCAAAATGCTGATTAATGGCCAATTGGTGGATTCGGTCTCTGGCGAGACGTTCGAAAGCACGAATCCGGCGACTGAAGAACTGATTGGGGTGGTTCCCAAAGCCAACGCTGAGGACGTGGCAATTGCAACGGAAGCGGCAAAGGCAGCACAGCGTGCCTGGGTGAAGACCGATATGGGGCATCGGATTAAGGTCCTGACCCAATTCGCAGCAGCGCTTGAGGCACGGACCGATGAGATCGCCGAGCTCGAGGTGCGAGACACCGGAAATACGATCAAGCCAATGCGTCAAGACGTGATCACGGCCGCAGATCGGATTCGGTTGTATGCCGGTCTTGGGTATGAACTAAAAGGCGAAACTATTCCGGCGACCGCGTCGGGACTCCACATTACCGTGCGTGAACCCTACGGTGTGGTTGGCCGAATCATTCCATTCAACCATCCGATTGGGTTTGCTGCCTCGCGGTTAGCGCCGGCGTTGGTGGCAGGGAACTCGATTTTGATTAAGCCACCAGAGCAGAGCCCACTCTCGGCCTGCATTCTGGCCGAGTTGTGCCAAGAGCATTTCCCACCAGGATTGGTGAACATCCTGACCGGGGAAGGCGCGACCGGTGACGCGATTGTGCGTCACCCTGACATCAAGCGGATCGCCTTTATCGGCTCGGTGCCCACCGGAATGCGGATTCAACACAGCGCTGCTGAAGTGGCGGTGAAGAGTGTGTCCCTGGAGTTGGGCGGTAAAAATCCATTGATCGCCTGCCCAGATGCCGATCCGGATGTGGTTGCCACCGCTGCGGTGCGTGGAATGAACTTTGCGTGGCAAGGTCAGTCCTGTGGCTCAACCAGTCGGATTCTGTTGCATGAGAGCCTGCATGATGCGGTTGTGGAGCGGATGATTACGAAGTTGAAAGCCCTCAAGCTGGGGAATCCGTTGGATCCAAATATCGACATGGGTCCGATGAACTCGAAGAAGCAGTACGAGCGGGTGATGTCATTGATCGCGGCCGCGAAGGATGAGGGTGCCAAGTGCCTTGTTGGCGGTGGACGGCCTCAAGGTGCTGGCTTTGAAAAGGGCTATTGGGTTGAACCGACCTTGTTCTCAGGTGTGAATACATCAATGGGGATCGCGCAAACCGAAGTCTTTGGTCCTGTCGTCAGTATCTTCAAGTGGTCTCATTTGGATGAGGCTGTTGAGATGGCTAATGCGATTGAGTATGGCTTAACCGCCTCGATCTTTACGCATGACTTTGAGACCGCGATGCAATTGTCTCGCGCCGTGAATGTGGGGTACGTGTGGATTAACGGGACCAATACACATTTCCGCAATGTGCCCTATGGCGGCTTTAAGAATAGCGGGATTGGTCGTGAGGAAGGGCTCGATGAGCTCCTGAGCTACACAGAACTGAAAGCGATTAACTGGACCCCAGGCGTCTCATCCGCCGCTGGCTCAGCATGGAGGCAGAGCAATGACTAAACCGATTTTGAATCCGATCGATCAGCCAAAAAATGTCGATCACGAAGTCCGATTTGGGAGTGATGTGGCAGCACAAATGCTCCGCCGGTTAAAGATTCCGTATATCGCCCTGAATCCCGGCGCAAGTTATCGTGGATTCCACGACAGCATGGTGAATCACCTTGGCAATCATGAGCCCGAAATGCTCATGTGTTTGCATGAAGAGCATGCGGTTGCGATTGCGCAAGGATATGCCAAGGCGGGTGGGGAACCGATGGCCGTTGCATTGCACAGTAATGTGGGGCTGATGCATGGCACCATGGCGATTTTTAATGCCTGGTGTGATCGTCAGCCGATGCTCATTATGGGTGCGACCGGACCTGTGGATGCGGCGCTACGTCGTCCTTGGATTGACTGGTTGCATACCTCTCAAGACCAAGGTGCGCTGATCCGAAACTATTGCAAGTATGACGATCAACCTGGATCGATTGAGGCGATGCCGGAAGCGATTTTGCGAGCATGGCAGCAATCAAACACCGCACCGTGTGGGCCAAGCTATGTGGTCCTAGACGCGGCGTTGCAGGAGGCCGATGCCGATCCGAACTTCGTGTTCCCTGATCCAGAGCGGTTTAAGCCAGCGCCTGCACCAGCGCCAGCGCCTGAGGTACTCGAGGCGGCCGTTGCTGCTTTGAAAGGGGCAAAAAAGCCGGTGTATTTGATCGGGAAAGGAGACTTCACTGAGGCGTCCTGGACTGCGCGTGTCGCGCTCGTCGAGGCGACCGGTGGGTCAATGTTGACGGATCTGAAGACCCACGCGATGGTACCCTCGGATCACCCTGCACACGTCGGCGAACCCTTTAATAAACTCAGTAAGAGCGGACGGCAAGCACTGCGTGATGCGGATGTGATCGTGAGTCTCGGCTGGGTCGATCTGGGCGGCGTCTTGCGTCAAGCCTATGGTGCGAACCCGATCGATGCCACGATTATTCATGCAAGCCAAGACCTCCATCTGCACAACGGTTGGGGTCGCGAGACCTTCCAGTTGCCACCCATCGATGTCCATATCGTGGCAGATCCAGATCAGACACTGCATGGCTTGGTTCGAGGCCTGAATGTGCAAGTGAAGCCTTCGACTGCGAAGAAGCCTCGTCCAGCCTACCCAGAGGCAGGTGAGTCTCTCAATCTCGTGGATGTCGCTCGTGAGTTAGCGGCGGCCGTTGGGGATACTCCGGTGAGTTTTGCCGCACTCGCCCGCAGTTGGCCGACGAAATACTGGCCATTTAGCGATCCATTGTCCTATCTCGGGAAAGATGGCGGCGGCGGTGTGGGCTCTGGCCCAGGGCTGTGTGTTGGTGCTGCACTGAAGCTAAAAGATTCCGGCAGATTAACTGTTGGCATCATCGGTGACGGTGACTGTTTGATGGGGATCAACGCGTTTTGGACGGCCGCTCGTTATGGCATTCCTGTCTTGATCATCGTCGGTAACAATCGAAGCTACTACAACGATGAGTTACATCAAGAGGGTGTCGCGATCCATCGGAAACGTGATCCAGGCAATCGTTGGATTGGTCAAACGATTGATCACCCGGCACCGGATATTGCAACGATTGCGGCAGGGCTCGGTGTTGAGAGTCGAGGACCGATCCGCGATCAAGCAAGCCTGACGGATGCGATTGTTGCAGGCGTAGCCGCTGTGCGGGAAGGGCGTCCCTTCTTGATTGATGTCCATATCGATCCGGGCCATGGGCGCGAGCTCACTGAGTCGATGGCTGAGCGATCGCTGGCGAAGTCGGACTAAGTCGTCATGGACGTGTCGCTACTGGAGGTTGCGGGCCAGGCTCTGCTGAGTATTGCAGAGCCTGAGCGGATTTTTTATCTGGTCTTCGGGGTGATCATCGGCCTGATTCTGGGGGTCATCCCTGGTCTTAGTGGGTTGATTGGTCTCTCGTTGTTGTTGCCATTCACCTACAGCATGGAGCCGCTCGCGGCGCTGGCCATGTTGATTGGACTGATGGCTGTGACAACGACTTCCGACACGATTCCCGCGGTACTTTTTGGCGTCCCGGGAACTGTGGGCTCTGCAGCCACTGTGCTTGACGGGCATCCCATGGCGCGGCGAGGTGAAGCCAGCCGCGCCTTTGGGGCCGCGTTTTTTGCCTCGATGATGGGCGGCCTATTTGGTGCCTTCTTACTCGGTCTGAGTGTTCCGGTGCTGCGTCCAATCATGCTCATGGTTGGGACCCCAGAACTGCTTGCGTGTTGTATTTTTGGATTGTCTTTGGTCGCTGTGCTGTCTGGCGGTAATGCGTTCAAGGGCTTGGCTGCGGTGTGCTTGGGGCTGATGCTTGCGATGATTGGCGAGGACTCTCAGGCAGGCGAGCTCCGATGGACCTTCGACACCATTTATCTGTGGGATGGCATCCCGATCGTCCCCATTGCGCTTGGGCTGTTTGCCATTCCGGAGCTTGCGGATCTTGCGATTCGGCGATCAACAGTGGTCCGTGAAGAGTTTCATGACGTGAAGTCCAGTCAGCGCGAAGGCGTGATGGATGTGATCCGGCATAAATGGTTGGTGATGCGATGTGCTTCAATTGGCTCTTTGATGGGTGCCGTACCCGGGATTGGTGCAGCTGTGATCGACTGGATTGCGTATGGGCATGCAGCGAAGACCGAGAAGGGCGCTCAAGAGTCCTTTGGCAAGGGTGATGTCCGCGGCGTCATCGCATCAGAGAGCTCGAATAATGCCAAAGAAGGGGGCTCACTCGTCCCGACCATTGCCTTTGGCGTGCCTGGCTCTGCCTCCATGGCGCTGTTATTGGGTGCCTTCACCGTGCAAGGGATCGTGCCAGGTCCAGATATGTTGTCGAAAAATCTGGATGTCACCTATGCCCTGGTTTGGAGTGTTGCGCTCGCAAATGTGATTGGCGCGGGCATTTGTTTTGGCGGTGCCCATGTGCTTGCGAAATTGGCGCTCGTGCGTGCGTCTTTGCTTGTCCCTGTGGTGTTAGGGATCGCGTTTATTGGCGCATTCCAAGGTCAAAAAGCGTGGGGTGATTTGTATATTCTTGTCGCGGCAGGTGTTGTTGGCTTTGTCATGAAGCGGCTGGGCTGGCCTCGTCCACCCGTTATTCTCGGGTTTGTGTTGGGTGCGCTCGTCGAACGCTACATGTTTATCTCTGTGCGTCGATATGAGGCCGACTGGATTTTTCATCCAATGGTCGCGATCCTGTTGCTCCTATCGCTGTACATGGTGTTCGCGCCAACCGTCAACGGTCTTGTCAAACGACTGCGCGGTCGAGCAAGCGCTCAGTTTGAATTTGGCTGGATGATTAATGCCTCTCGTTGGGATGTCCTATTTACGGCTGTGATTTTTGCGGTGTTCGTCTATGGGGTGTCCAGTGCTCAGTCATGGGCATTTTCGGCGCGGCTATTCCCCACGGTGATTGGTTGGGTCGGCAGCATTGCCGTGCTTTGCTTATTCTTGAGCATGTGTATACGTCGTGTTGGTGGCATCACCCACACTGAAGTACATATGGATAGCGTTGAGGAGTTCAAGGGACTCGAGATCTCCACCGTCGCGATTCGAGCGTTCATTTTCTTTAGTTGGTGCGTTGGGTATTTGGTGATGGCCGCGGTTGTCGGGATGTTGCCTGCCATGGCGATCTTTGTCTTTGGGTTCCTGTATTGGACGGGTCGTGAGCGCTTGCAGACGAGCGCACTGATGACCGCAGGTGTAGTCGCCCTGAGTTATGGGTTATTCCACTGGATTTTAATTGTTCCCTGGCCTGAAGCGCTGATTGGAGATGTGTTTCCAATGTTGAGAGAAGTGAGAGCGCTGAGGTTGTTCTAAAAAAAACCCCGGATGATCCGGGGTTTTTTTGTATGCCAGTTTATTGCTTGAAGATGGAATCGAGATCTGAAATCAAATTCCGCGGAGTGGCGTAGAGATCATTCACCACTTTGGCCACTTGATCCGCAGTTCTGGTCCGAATCACCAAGCCCATTTTCTTCGCATCTGCCAAGAAGACTGGATCGTTGATCATGTCGGTGAACGCCTTTCTCAAGGCAGCCAATCGATCTGCAGGGACATTCCCATGGACGTAGAACGCCTGGCCGACTTTTAACGGGGCTTCGAGGAATGCCAACATCTTTTGATCTGCTTCATTTGTGGCGTAGTCACTTGCCTGAGGCACATTCATTAGATCAGGGTGATCGTCACCCATGCGGAACACATACTTGATCTTGTTGTCACGGACCCAGTCTGGGTTCGTTGCTAAGAAGCCTTCGTAGTAATTTCCGCGCCCATTGATCTCGCCGCTCTCCATGGCCAAGTTCATGGCACCGCCACTCTTATAACCAGGGATGAGCTTCATCTTTGCACCACTGATCTTAGAGACGAAGACTGGATACTGGTAGGAACTGCCGCCTACACCAGAGGAGCCAAAGATGACTTCTGTTGTCCGCATCTTTTCAATCGTGTCTGCTTCAGTGGTGTGCCAGACAACCCCGACGTAGGGGCGTACGGCCACTGAGCCCAGCCAGTTCACTTGGGTAAAGTTAAATTTTGCGTTATCGGTCGTGATTGGAACCACCAAGGAAGAAGGGTGTAATTCTGCAATCACCAGGCCGTTATCCGGGGCCGCATTTTGAACATAGTTTGCGGCTTTGACGCCACCGCCGCCTCCTCGGTCTTCGACAATCACCGTTGGGTTACCGGGAATATGTCGTCCGATGTGGTTAGACACCAATAAGGCATATTCGTAAATCGAGCCCCCAGTTCCGGAAGGGGAAACGACGGAGACCGTTTTGTCCTTGTAGAACTCTGAGACCGCGTCAGCAGAGCTGATCGAGGCAGCACAGAGGCCGACGCTTGCGCAAACGGCTGTGAGTAGGTGCTTTCGCATGAATAACTCCTTCATTGTTATTGGTTTTACCTAAGCCTCCTCAGTACAGAGAAATCCGCTTTAGATGTCAATGACTCAGGAAGACCAGAAGGGGAGTGCCATGAAACCACCCGGCTTTCGCTCTGCAAAGCCGGGGCCTCTGTCGGTTATTTTGGCGGTGTCGCTGGATTGACCGGGGGTAGCCATGCCTTCTCCAAGGGGGTCGCGCGATTCGGCGCATGAAAAATCGCAGATTCGCGGCAGCCTTCGGCAGCGGCAGCAGGCTCAAGCGCGGATTGCCAGCGATCGCCGACAAATCGGCATCCTGTGTAGGCCTGGGAGTCTGCTGAGACCAAAAAAACGGTCATCGGACCGATGGTTGCGGGATCAATCCCCTTGCCGGTCAGGGTTCCTGTTCCAAATTTCGTATTCACTGCGCCGCCAGGACTTAAGGCATTGACAGTGACCGAGGTCTCGATCAGCGATTCCGCCCAGGCAATGGTCGCCGCTTCCAAGGCGGCCTTTGAGGGGCCGTATGGCGTCCAGGCTTTTTGATGCATTGAGTCGGTGCGCTTCGAGATATTGATAATGCGCCCCTGTGGCGACTGTAACAGCGCCTCGAGTGCCGCATGCACCATCAGATATGGTCCTGCGATGTTGGTTTGGATGATGTCGATGAGACCGTCTGGGTCCTGCTGATGCAAAGGAAGACTACCTTGTCCTCCATGTGCATAGCGACCTGCTTTCCCGGCATTATTGATCAGTGCGTCCAATCCCCCGAATCGCTCCAGATGCGCGCTGACTGCGGCGTGACAGTCCTCAGCATAACGCACGTCGGAGAGGACGGTCAGGCACGGGGCCCCGGCTGCCTCGACGGCTCGTTGTGTGTCTGCGAGCTCCTCATTCAGGGCCGTGTTGGATTCATCAGACCCTGGTGCTGCAGTGAGTGTGATCCCAGCTGCCCCGGCTCGAGCGCAGGCCAATGCCATTTCGCGTCCGAGGCCACGACTCCCGCCTGTAATCAAAACTGTGAGACCAGTCAGTTGCATCGTTCTCTCCTGTCGTGATTTGATGCACAGCATACCTCGGTTCACAAACTGGTTGGACCGACAGGATGGCTCCCCTGGTGTGGCTAGTGATATAGACTCAACAGGACGACCAAATCAGATTGGCATTGGCCCACCGAGAACGGTCTCGGTACTCTTCGTTCACAGTTTGGGTTGGCCTAGATAAGGAACATTTCATGAAAACATTAAAAACACTCGCAGGTCTGGGCGCCTTGGTAGGCGCGGCACAGGTTTTCGCACATCCTGGTGCTCACGCGCACATGGAGCCTGTGGCAGGTCTGTTGCACCATTTCAGCGGCGATCATTTACTGGGTACGCTCTTAGTGCCTGCGCTGGTTGGATTGGTTGCGTGGGCGTTGGTGAAGGCGCGCTAATTACG
>RFUY01000060.1 GCA_009922705.1 Gammaproteobacteria bacterium | reverse complement strand
CGAAAGACAGACCGGTGTAGGCATTGTCGACAGTAACCGACAAGGTCGCAGACGCAGTACTCTCATTTCCGGCCTCATCAATCACCACGGTCTTCAGAACGTGTGTGCTGCCGGGCTCCCAGATTTCGAGGGGAGACCATTGCCAGGCCCCGTCACCGCCAGCAGTCACGATACCCAGTGGCACATCGGTCGAGACACCACCAGTGGTCACAACCTCGATCAGTTTGACCCAGCTATTCGCTTCAGCCGTGCCCGTCACCAACGGTTGTCCAGAGGTAGACTCTATCGTCGAAGGGGCGGAAGAGCTCGGCGCAGTGCCGTCGACAGTCAATGTCTGGGTTGTCTCTACACTCTCAACCGATGCCTTTGTCGCCTTGAGTGTAAGCTCAAAGGATCCATCCTGTGCGGTACCAGAAAAGAGTACTTTCGGGATGCGAGCGACCCAGTCCCCAGTCACTAGGTTCTGGTTGTAGGTATTGTCTGTCAAAGACGACCCGCCGGCAGACGACACTGTGACACTGCTGCCTGCAGATCCGCCTTTGGGCGTCCAAACATACGATAAACCAAGCACAGAGCCAGGCTCACTTGTCCCGTATACCAGCCAATGATCGGCACTCGTTGGTCGTGTCACCAAATCTAAACGACCTGTATCGTCAGACACTTGAACGACCTCTGGGGTCGAAGGCCTGATTGCCCGAATATCCAACTTTTGCGTCGTCGAGGTCTGATTGCCAGCAACATCACGCGACACAATTGTAATGATGTGAGATCCATTGCCGAGGGCAGTTAGATCGGCCGTCGAGAATGTGTAAGACCAACGTCCCGAGACAATCTCAATATTTTGTGCGATCGCAGTGCCATCTGCACGAATCAAATCAACAGTCTCTCCGTTAGAGGCGCCGGTGAGTACGTTATCCTGCAATGCATCGATCCGATAACTATCGCCAGCTGATGACAAGCTAAGTGTCGCGGTCACGGCTGTCTCGGCCGCGGTGCCTCCATCCTTCAAGACCTGGCCGGCATCCACCGATGTTCCTTTCACAGCGAGCGAAGCGCCATCAACGGTCGTATTGAATCCTGTGAGCACAAGATCAGAACCAGAAGCGCTCAAGATGGTCACCACACCCGAAGCGTGGGTCGCAGTGACATTTGTGATCCCAGCATCGTTGATGGCTGTTGCTAGTGCAGAGAGATTCTCAGCATCCGAGAGAACAGCAGAGACGTTTACAGCGTTCAGAGTGAATGACACGGTAGACGCTGCAGACAAATTACTGAGAGCCAGGCGAGGAGTCAGTGTCAGTGTCGGCGGATCGGTTTTGAGCGTCACGCTCGCGGCAACGGTCGTCACACCACCATCTGCATTGGTTGCCTCCACCGTAAAGGCTCCACTCACTGCCGCCAAATCAGTCAGATTCTGATCAGTAAATCGGTAACTCCAATTAGATCCTTGAACCCAGGCAGACCCTTTCTTCACACCGTTAATCAGAAAATCGACCGTAGAACCGACATCGACGTTTCCTGTCACTAAATAGCCGATGAACTGATCCGTTGCATTAACCGTAAACGGCGCAGCAATGGAGACCTCAGGCACCTCGCCTGCCGCATACCCCGATCCGGCACTCGTCAGCGTTAATCCGGTGACTCGACCGTTCGTCACAACCGCTGTTGCCGTCGCAGCTGCTCCAGAACCACTGGCAGGAGGAGCGATCGTGACTGCTGGTGCAGTGACATACCCGGATCCACCATCGACTAAAGTGAAGGTGCCCACTGCATTGCCTGACATCGTTGCCACCGTTGCAAGCGCGCGGTTTTGCTGATCTAGCGTTAAGCTGGGGCCTGTCGCATTACCAATTCGAACCTGATAAGCGCCAGACAATCCACTTTCATTGTCTACCGCATCAGACTGCGATGCTCTGAACTCGTGTAATCCGTCGGCCGGCTGAGTAAATGTTGCTGTCCAGGAGCCATTCCCAGCAACGGTCGCGGTCGCAAGCGCCGTTGTCGCTCCATTCAAAAATACCTTAATCGTCTCTCCAGACACTCCGGTCCCAGACACCGACGTGTTGGTATGCGAGGTAATGGCTGGCGCTGAAGATGCTGTCGTATCAACAGTCACTGAAACAATCGCAGATGAATTACTCAGAACGCCACTTTCATTGCGGTTCTTTGCATACAGGCCCGTTGATCCATCCGCTAAAACCGGAAGTGTGACGCTCCATGCGCCGGTCTCGTCTGCCCGAGTCGATGCTAATAAGTCATCGTTCGCAGTATTGTAGAGTTCAACCACAGACCACGGGAGCGCATTACCACCTGAGAGTACAGGGGTCGCTGTTGAATAGGTACCACCTGGTGCCGTAATCACAGGGACTAGTGGAGAGGCCGTGGTCACTGACGAGCCACCGGAGATGGTCAGAGATGAATATCCACTCGAGTACGCCACATTTCCATCTGCATCACGCAATGCTGCGCGTAAGCTGTACGTTCCATTGCCAACCCCTGTCAGGTTCCATGTCACGCCATTAGTGGCCTCAGTTGAATCCAAGACTTTATAGGCATAGACCTTACCGGTCGCATCCTCAAGCGTCATCAGCTGACCGGCCTGAGCACCGCTGGTCGTTGTCACCGAAATCGTGCCCGTGGCATTCAATTTGACGCGGTCTAAGTCAACATCTTGGCTCGCGTTAAAGGTGATGTTGCCCAGTGTTGAGCCGTTAGGACTCAGTGCATTAATCGTGATTCGTGAGTACTCTGTCTGTCCTTGATTCAAAACGATATTACTGGACTGTTCAGAAACAACTCTAGGCGCCAGCGCGTTGGCGGTAATGACTTGCGACGCAGAACTCAATATTTCAGGGGCTGCGCTCAGACTCGCTGACGCTCGCAGGGAACCAGTACTCGCACCACTGACAGGCGTGTGCGAAAACTCACTAATCTGAATGGCCTGATTATCTGACCGCCCAAGGGTGAGTACCCCACCCGCGACCGTTGCTGTCACAGCGTTGCTCAACGCATTAATTGCGGTTGCCAAAGCAGTGAGGTCGTTTTTGGTCACAGCGGCGCTGACTACAGGTCCAAGCCCGTTTGCCCCGAGTCTAAATGACACGACACCATCGTCGGTCAGAGAATCCAACACAAGCTGAGCTCGTTCATCTGCAATTGCGCCGGTAACCGACAAGGACGTGCGATCAAGAATTTGAATGACACGTCCCTCTGCTTGCTCAGCAGCATTTGGTGCCGTGATCTGAGATCCAGCGCTGTAGCCAGAACTCGCATCACCTGCAACCTCCCACAACGTTCCTGATCCATCCGGTTGTGATGAGAGCACGCGCAATGACTGGCCAGAATCAACCGTCCGATAATCAAAGGCATCAAAGATGTAGTAGGTACCGACGCGATCGATCGCAAATGAGACCCCTGTCGGATCATAGGCCACGCCTGTTGCAGGATCCGTTGACTGCTCGGAATACAGTGCTCCAGACGC
Organism: Gammaproteobacteria bacterium; assembly: GCA_009922705.1. GTDB lineage: Bacteria > Pseudomonadota > Gammaproteobacteria > Pseudomonadales > Litorivicinaceae > HIMB30. The sequence goes on along the minus strand of RFUY01000060.1, from coordinate 5,934 downwards.
GCCTTCGATGACACGTAGGCCACCAACTTCAGATCTCACCTGAACGGAGCGTGCGCTCACCCCATCCGAGAACATCACGATGTCATCAACCGCAGCCCCTTGCTGATTAGAAATCGGGGCAGCCACTAAAATATCGCGTCCCGATCTCAGCTCGACCCGCGTTGGATTGGCATGCGCGCCATCACCCACCCGCAACTGGCTCGACACCGAAATTGTTTCAGCCGAGACGACATTCAGAATCTCTGCATCAAATGCTTGCGACGATGGCACCGTGAATGAACGACCAGCGACAAAGGTCGCCTGATCCGCAGCATCCACCCAAATATTTTGATCGATCGATAAGGTATCGGATGCGTTTAAGGTGACAGTCGACCCTGCATCAATAGAGCCGCCAGACAATATGCTGAGATCTCCGTCACGCGCGATCAGCGTCATCTCGGTCGAAAGATCGGCTGCATGCGCTCGGATGACATTCATCGCGTACTCAGACGCGATGTAGAGATCACCCGATGTCGACTCCGCATCAGTGACCAACAATAGGTTTCGGCTTACGTTTGCAACGTCTTGCTCAAGTCTGATGTCTCCCACTGCATCCACTGATCTGAGCTCGACCGCATCGAATGTGAGCGCAAGACCCAAAGCCGCATCCAGAGTGATCGCACCCCCAGTCTCAGCCTCAACACGCACCTGCGTGCCAGATCCTTGAGCGGAGATCGACCCCTGACTCAGAATGGAAATATCATTCGGAAGCTCTTCAAGATCAATCCGTGCATTTCCATTTGTATCACCACCACTCGCAACGGTCGGAGTCCGCACCACACTGCGGCCAGAGACAATACCGGAAGTCACCAACCCTGAGGTCATCGCAATCGAATTGATGGCCACCGAACGCGTTGAATTTAGCGTGATCTGGCCGTCTAACGTCAGAAGTCTCCGGACATCCAGCGTACCTGCACCTGTCGTTTGCAAATCGATTGCGCCCGCACGTTTTACTTCGACATCGATCGTACTGACATCCAAACCCGACAACGTAGTCGCCTCATTTGTCGTCACGGCGACACTATTTGCGGTCACAATCGACCCCGCAATCTGATCCACTGTCGTTCCCGCAATGATCTCAACATCTCCAGCGGAGACTGATCCGAGCGTGACTGTGGCAAGGTCCTGATTCGCTGTACTCCGAGTCACCTGAGAGGCGAGCGATGCAGACAAAATAACTGAGTGATCCGATGACGAACCCGCCTGAATCTGCCGAGCGATCATTGAGCCTGCAACAGAAGCGCTCAGTGCCCGCGTCGACAACACAATGACGCCTTGTGCTGTGGTGGCTTGTTTGACGTCTAAACTTCCTAAATTCGAGACTCGGATCAAACCTGTGCCAGAGACATTAGCAACCAATGTCTCTGCAACAAGTTGGAAGGCATCCCGATCATCTTTGTCCCCAGTGATGGAATCCTTGGCTGACAAGATGGCATGTGTCGCACGCAACCCATAGCCTGACACATAAATACCTCCACCAGACGCGGTGAAGATCAAAGCATCATTGGCCTCGACCAATGCATTCACAAACTGAATGTCGCCCTGAGCGGTACCAGACGACAAAATAATGTCCCCCAGTCCCGCAACGCCTGTCGAAATATCACTTCCCGAGGTTTTTAGACTGGTCCTCACACCACCAACAATGCTGCCCGTGAGGCTTGCCCCCAAGCCTGCGGCAACATCAAGCTTGGCCGCTGTCATGGCGCCCGCCAGATCTGCATCACGATCAACATCATAATCGGCAGAGCCCAGAATGACGTGCTCACCTGCCGCTATCAGGTCCTGCTGGGCGCTTAGATTCAGATCCTGCCCAACAACAACCATTGATGCGAGATCAAACTCTGCATTGCGGCCAGAAGCCAGCGTGAGTGTGCCGGTCACCCGCAGCTCTGACGAGTTGGCAGGGGTCTCGACCCCGTCGACGAGGACTGAACGGGCACTTGCAATCCTGACGTCACGATCTGCCGAGAGTTCGGCATTGCCGAGAACGCGGACAATCCCAGATGATTTCAGATCACGCGCAACGTCGATTGTCAGTGCCCCAACATTCATCGAATCACGACCAAACAACCCAACCGATGCGGCGGCTCCACCATCATCCAAACGTGTCGAGCGGGTCTCCGTCACAGACTGATAAATTGGATCATCGCGGTACAGCGTCACCTTCGCAGTTTCGACTACCTTCGTTGAAACGTCATAGGTCCTGAATTTCGGACGGTTATCAAAGACATCAACTTGATTGGTGACCCACTGTTGGTTCAAGGCAAAGCGTCGATCCTTAATGTCCGTCCAGCCAGACACCCAATCTCGCTCATAGTCATAAAATGTCTCTTGAACGGTCCAACTATTCCAAGATGGATCAACCTCGACCGCCACATGCATCTTCGCCCAATAGGGCAAGTCATTCAGTGCGTAGTAGCCGTTGTACTGGCGCAGCTCAATGACGTATTCCTTACCTCCGTGGTTATTCGGCTCACCGCGGTTGAAGAAACTGCGGAATGTCCAGTACCCCGGGTCTCGGCTGGTAAAGGCTTTTCCTCCCGTCCACCAGTACGGCTTTAAGTGCACCGAGTCGTAGTAGAAAACGATATTTCCTCGACCCGCTCTCTCGTCATTTAACGTGGCATGGGTAAAGGTAATCCCCGTCCATACATAGCCACTGTTCTGATTGGTTGGCCACACAGCACGCACGGCTGCAAACTGTGCCGGTGAAATTGGGTTGGCCAAGTTGTAGCGTGTGGAAGCAACATCCCAAGACAGGCTGGTCTGAATCCTGTAGTAGTACTTATGGTTATACGAGTAGTCCGTTCCTACATTACGGAGCCCATCATTGATCGTATTTGTCGTCGTGATTGCGGCGGTTGTGTCCAAATAACCGCTCTTGGCACGAACGTTCACATTGGTTTTATCGACGCCATCGACCCAGATACTCGAGGACTCCCATAAAGGCTTCGCAAAATGCGTATCCTGCGTCCCATCGATCAACTCGTAACGGCGCTGGCCATTGTCATCATAGTTTTGATAGGACACCTGCCACCGCTCGACTTGGTTATCCCAATCGTCGGTGTAGCGCCGCGGATTCTTCGATTCGTCGGGATCAGCAAGCGGTTCGGTGTATGCGCGCAGCTGTGGCCGATAGGTAGAGAAAATCTTGTCGTAATAGACGTCTGCTTCATCTCGGTATCGACCGACGACTTCATCCGCCAATTGAACAGGGTCACCCTGCGAAACCGCACGCAATAGATCCGCTTCCGCTCCAACAGGCATCCGAATCCACTTATCATCCAGTCCAGCAATATTGAGATTAACGACCTGTATCGGCTTGGTGGTTCCTGCAGGCGCATCCAGACTCCAAACAGGCGTCCACTTGACGATCGTGGTGTTCCCATTGATCACTTGATGTTTCTGCAGGTTTCGGTATTCGAAATTGTAAAGTTTCTTAAATCCAAGCGTCGTCAGGACCGCATCACGTTGCGCATCACTTAACTCATTGAATGATTTGGCAAGACCCGATGCATTCTTATAGTCATTCGGATCAGTACTTAGCCCAAAATCACCCCACTGAATCACAGGCCCGGTATAGGTGCCACCAGTCCGACCCGCAAAGTTTTGATAGTCCACACCCTCGATAAACCACTCGCGCTGCTCAGAACCATTCCAGTAGCCATCCTGTCGAAGCGTCACGTCCATGGTTGTGAAGTAGTAGCCCGTTTTCACGGACTCGAGGCCTACTTGTTCCGTGACAGTCGTATTCACCCATTTCACAACAGGCACATCGATCACCGCATCGACAACCTGGTTATAGCCGGTCACGACCTGATAGGTGACCTGCTCAGTCCCGATTACTGGCGTATCGACAACACGACTACCCGCTCCGGCAGCAGCGGACGCATCCAAAATAAAATCAGTCCCTGCATAGATATTAAGCTGACCAGCGGTCTGGAGTTGTCCCGCGCCAAGGACGTACACAGAACCCGCACCGAGCGTATTTCTGGCAATCGACCCTCGGCTTTGTCCGGCGTTTGTTCCATTTAGCACAGACGCTGAAAGCCCCGCTCGGAGTGTGATCGACTCGGACCCGGTGCTCACGATGGACCCATAAAGTGTGATGTCGCGAAGCGCGTTGACCCAGATCTCATCGACTGCTTCGAGCACACCGGCCTGATACACGGTAGACCCTCTCAAGTGCGCCCACCCTTGTGACATGATCAGTGCATCGCCCAAGCCTGTCTGATCCGACTGTACCCATAACTGATCTCGGGCAAGTAACTCAATCGAACTGCTTGAGGCAGTTCTGGTTTTGAGAAGGGCACCCTCCCCGATCGTAATGCGCTCCCCAACAACCTCAATGCGCTCCTGTGCATTGATGTCGGCATAAATCAACACATCCGTCGAACCAGTCCCCTGAATCAGGACTGCGTCTGTGCGCACATCTGCGGTCGGTGGCTGTCCGATGGTTCCATCAAGACGCATACCTCCGGTTGCTTTAATCGAAACCGTTCCACCGAGTCCAGTTTCGAGAATCGCTCCGGTCAATCGGACTGGGCTTGGCGCATTCGGATCATCGTAGACAAGCGTATCAGTGACGACCGACATACCAATCGCATCACGACGGCCACCATCAATGAGAACCGAGCTGTACCCGTAGACGAGACCGCCAATTCCAATCATGCGGTCCGCACGAATATCGACTACACCACCGGAGAGTGCAGCGTTCACAAAGCCGTCTAATCGCAGATCAAGCGCACTGTCGAGAAGAATGGTCGATGACCCGGTCGCATTTTTATTGGCCGATTCGACGCGACCGCGAGATTCAATCCATAAGCCAGCCCCAGCGAAGCGACTATTTGAAAGACCGAGGCCACCAATGAGGGTGACGTTATCCGTGGCCTCAATCGCCCCCCCAATCGATGTTCCATCAAGCGCGGTTCCATTCATGACGCGAATCAGATCTGTCGCTTGGATCACAATGTCGGCACCGTTGCCTGACTTCACAATCGACCCAGCATCGACTTCGGCACCGGCACTGATCGTGCCCAGAACTTGGATTCCGCCGACATCCATCGTAATTAACGAGTTGGCCGCGCGAGAAGTGATTAAGACGCCCTTATTGACAGAGACCTGACCCAAGGCAAACACATCGAGCAACGTCTCTGTTTCAATCGTCGCACCCTGAGTCGCACCATCACCAAGAGAAACCTCTCCGGCATCAATGTCGAGTGTTCCAACATCCCAGGCAGCACCAACCATCGACACCAAGTTTCCGACCACCTGAACATCTTCAGATACGGTGGCATTTCCATTCAGATAGGCACCTTGATCGGCAATGATCAGTACCTCAGGACTTGCATCGCCATTGTCAAAAGTACTGACCAATGGGCCATTCAGAACAACGTTCACTGCGCCAATATTCAATTGACCCGCCACCGTGATACGACCACTTGTTTGGTTCAGAACGATGTCGCCGATGTCAGAATTCAGTGACACATCTTGGTCAGACCGAGTCGTCTCGATCTCACCGTCAATAAACACCTGATTGGTCCCAGACAAGCGGATACCACCCTGTGCATCGAGTGTCGTGATCTTCGCCGTGTTCTTGATGTCCAGACTACGGGCGCCAATGACTGTTGGGTCGGCAATGTAGGTCCCGTCGCCGCCTGTCAAAATAATCCGATCATTCGCCTGGATGAGGCCCTCGATCGTTAATGAGCGATCAGAACTCAGGATGACATCTCGTCCCGCGCCGCGCGCGATCACATCACCCTGCAAGACTCCATTTTCGCCGGCAGAGAACTCAATGTTCCCATCCACGGTTTCAAGGACTCCAGTCGCATCCAAATCAATGTCTTTGCCGTCTGGTGACACACCACTGTTGAGATTGATCGCGCTATGCGC
>RFUY01000059.1 GCA_009922705.1 Gammaproteobacteria bacterium | reverse complement strand
ACCGTCAAGGGGTCTGATTATATCGGTGACCAGGACGCAATTGAGTACATGTGCTCGGTGGGCCCAGAGGCAGTCTTTGAGCTCGAGCACATGGGGTTGCCTTTTTCCCGGACTGAGAATGGTCGAATCTATCAGCGTCCCTTTGGCGGTCAGTCCAAGGACTTTGGAAAAGGCGGGCAGGCTGCTCGGACCTGCGCGGCAGCAGACAGGACTGGCCATGCGCTATTACACACCCTGTATCAGGCCAATTTGAAAAACGAGACGACCTTCCTAAATGAATGGTTCGCTGTCGACCTGGTGCGCAACCAAGACAATGTTGTGGTGGGTGTCATCGCGATTTGCATTGAAACTGGCGAGGTGGTGTTTGTTGAATCGAAAGCAACAGTGCTTGCGACCGGGGGTGCAGGGCGTATCTACGCGTCAACGACGAACGCGCACATCAATACAGGCGATGGGATCGGCATGGCGCTGCGCGCCGGCTACCCAATGCAAGACATGGAAATGTGGCAGTTCCACCCCACCGGGATTTATGGGGCCGGAACGTTGGTCACAGAAGGGTGTCGTGGCGAAGGCGGCTATCTGGTGAATAAGGATGGCGAGCGATTCATGGAGCGTTACGCGCCGAATGCGAAGGATCTCGCGGGTCGCGATGTCGTGGCTCGGTCCATGATGACAGAGATTTTGGAAGGGCGTGGTTGCGGTGAGCATGGGGACCATGTGTTCTTGAAGCTTGATCATCTTGGGAAGGAAATTCTGCATTCGCGACTGCCAGGCATTACCGAGTTGTCAAAAACCTTTGCGCATGTCGACCCTGTTGAAGCGCCGATTCCCGTGGTGCCAACCTGTCACTACATGATGGGGGGTATTCCAACCAATATTCACGGGCAAGCAATCATGCAAGTGGATGGGCAAGATCAGATTATTCCTGGCTTGTATGCCTGCGGCGAAGCGGCCTGTGTGTCGGTGCATGGCGCGAATCGCTTGGGTGGCAACTCGTTGCTGGATTTGGTGGTGTTTGGGCGTGCGGCAGGTCTCTTCATTGAAGAGCAGTTGCAGCAAGGGATTGCCTACCGCGCAGCATCAGAGGCAGATGTCGATCGCGCTATGGATCGTTTGAACCGCCTGGATTCGAATCAAAATGGCGAAGATCCAGTCGCGTTGAAGTGGGAATTGCAAAACTGCATGCAGAATTACTTTGGCGTATTCCGCGATGGCGAGTACATGGCGAAGGGGCGGGCGCAGCTGGCTGCGATGCGCGATCGCATTGACAATATTCGCTTGACGGACACCTCGCGTGCCTTCAACACCGCACGCATGGAAGCGCTGGAGTTGCAGAACCTGTTTGAGGTCGCTGAGGCGACTGCGATTTCTGCGGATGAGCGGACCGAAAGTCGCGGAGCGCATTCTCGGAATGATTATCCGGAGCGTGACGATGCCAACTGGCTTTGCCACTCGCTGTATCATCCAACGACGCAAACGTTAACCAAGCGTGACGTGAACTTCACACCGAAGACCGTCGACACCTTCGAACCTAAAGTGCGCACCTATTAAGGGGAACTGTGATGCAAGTCAGCGTATATCGTTACAACCCTGAAACGGACCGCGAGCCTTACATGCAAGACGTTGAGGTCAGTTTGCCTGAGGGCAAAGATCTCATGGTCTTGGACGTGCTCAATCTGATCAAGGACAAAGATCAAACCCTGAGTTATCGCCGGTCCTGCCGCGAAGGCGTCTGTGGCTCGGATGGTATGAATATGAATGGTAAAAATGGCCTCGCCTGCATTACGCCGGTGTCTGAGGTTGTGAAGAACGGTAAATTGGTGGTTCGGCCCTTGCCTGGCTTGCCGGTTATCCGTGATCTTGTCGTTGATATGTCCGTCTTTTATAAGCAATATCAACGGATTAAGCCATATTTGCAAAATTCGACTCCGGCATCTGGGCGAGAGCGGCTGCAGTCACCTGAAGACCGTGCCAAGTTGGACGGTTTGTATGAGTGCATCTTGTGTGCGTGCTGCTCGACAAGCTGTCCGTCATTTTGGTGGAACCCTGAAAAGTTCGTTGGACCTGCGGGACTTTTGCAGGCGTACCGGTTCTTGGCGGATAGCCGTGACCAAGCCACTGAAGAACGACTTGCCGGTTTGGATGATCCGTTTTCAGTGTTCCGGTGCCGTGGGATTATGAATTGTGTCTCTGTCTGCCCCAAGGGATTAAATCCCACCAAGGCGATCGGGCATATTCGTGACATGTTGTTGTCGCGGGCAACCTAAGTCTAGGTTGTAACAGCACCGAATTGGTGCGGAAATAGCCCGGTTCTGTGATCCAGTACTTGGGTTAGGCGACGAGGCCGTGAGCGATCCCGCGGCCTTTGTTTTAGGGAATAGGTCGTAATCGATGAAGACCAAGGCAGAAGCCACTATGCAGACGAGAGGGGTAGCCCGACCGCGTGTATGCGTTGCAGAAGGATCTCCTGGGTCAAGGGAGAACATCAATGTCTGACGGCTCGCTCGAGCAACGTATGAGTACATCCCACTTAGCCGGTGGGAATTTGGATTACTTGGATGGTCTGTTTGAACAGTATCTTCAAGATCCCAATGCAGTACCACTGCAGTGGCGGCAATACTTTGATGGTCTGCCTCGCGTTGAAGGGGCGATGTCTGGGGATGTGTCCCACGCGACAATCCAATCCCATTTTCTAACACTCGCCAAAAATCGTCGTCGCGCCACACCGGTGGCCAGCAGTTCGACGTCGAGTGATTTTGATCGCAAGCAAGTCAACGTTCAGCGGTTAATGAACGCTTATCGGCTGCGCGGACATCAGCGCGCTCACCTAGATCCGCTTGGGTTGATGAGTCGGGAACGCGTTCCTGATCTCGAGCTGGGATTCCATCAACTCTCAGAGGCTGACTTAGACACCACATTTCAATTAGGGGTGCAAAACTTCAATCGGCCAGAGGCGCCGTTGCGTGACATCATCGCTTTGATGGAGCAGACCTATTGCCGATCCGTTGGGTCTGAGTACATGCACATTGTCGATACTGAAGAACGGCTGTGGTTGCAGAGTCGGGTTGAGGCGGTTCAAGCAAAACCGAGCTATCCCAAGGAGACGCGAACGCATCTGTTACAGCGTCTGACTGCAGCTGAGGGGTTGGAAAAATATCTACAGTCCCGTTATCCCGGGACGAAGCGATTTGGTTTGGAAGGCGGCGAGTCATTGGTGCCTTGTGTGGATGAGCTGATCCAGCGTGCAGGGGCCCTGGGCGCCAAGGAAGTGGTCATTGGCATGGCCCACCGTGGACGTCTGAACTTGCTTGTGAATACGCTTGGGAAGTCACCGAAGGATTTGTTTGACGAATTCGATGGGAAAGCGACCTACGACAACCATGGTGACGTCAAGTACCACCAAGGATTTAGCTCGAATGTCACTACACCAGGTGGTGAAGTGCACTTGGCGATGGCGTTTAACCCCTCGCATTTGGAAATCGTCTCACCGGTGGTTGAGGGCAGTGTGCGTGCACGTCAGGATCGTCGCAGCGATCCCTCGGGGGATCGCGTGGTCCCGATTGCGATTCATGGAGATGCGGCCTTTGCTGGGCAGGGCGTGGTGATGGAAACCTTCCAGATGTCGCAAACCCGGGCATACAAAACCGGTGGAACCATCCACATCATCGTCAATAACCAAGTTGGGTTTACAACGTCGTTGCGTGAAGACACGCGGTCTACTGAGTACTGCACCGACATTGCGAAAATGGTGCAGGCGCCAATTTTTCATGTGAATGCGGATGACCCGGAGGCAGTGAATTTCATCACCCAGTTGGCCATGGATTATCGCTACGCGTTCAAGAAAGATATTGTGATCGACTTGATCTGCTATCGCCGCCGTGGTCATAACGAAGCGGATGAGCCAAGTGCGACGCAGCCACTGATGTATGCGGTGATCAAGAATCTGAAGACGACGCGTCAGCTATATGCAGATCATTTGATCAGTGAGGGCGTGCTGTCTGCTGCAGAGTCACAGGCGATGGAAGATGCGTATCGAGAAGCACTGGATCGGGGTGAGCCCGTCGTGGAGTCCTTGGTTCGGGAGTCCAACGCAGAGCTGTTTGTGGACTGGCGGCCGTATCTAGGCCATGCCTGGACAGCGGATGCTGATACATCGTTTGATTTAGAGCGGCTAAAGGCGCTGGCCCAAACCATTAATACAGTCCCCGCTGGCTTCGTGATGCAGAAGCAGGTGGAAAAGGTCTACGAGGATCGTCGCAAGATGGGGGCGGGTACCTTGCCCTGTAACTGGGGTTTCGCAGAGACCCTTGCTTACGCGACGCTCGTCGACCAAAACATTGGGATTCGGTTTACCGGGCAAGATGTCGGTCGTGGCACCTTTTCGCACCGACAGGCGGTTGTTCATGACCAAAAGTCAGGGCAGAGCTATTGCGCGTTACAACACATCAACGAGGCGCAACCCCGAATCGACATTTATGACTCGTTCCTGTCTGAGGAAGCAGTGCTGGCCTTCGAATATGGCTATGCAACCACAGAGCCTCGCAAACTCGTGATTTGGGAAGCGCAGTTTGGCGACTTCGCAAATGGCGCCCAGGTTGTGATTGACCAGTTCATTACCTCAGGTGAGTTGAAGTGGGGACGGCTGTGTGGTCTGGTGATGCTGTTGCCGCATGGCTACGAGGGTCAGGGGCCAGAACACAGCTCGGCGAGACTAGAGCGCTTTTTGCAGCTGTGTGCAGAGCAAAATATCCAAGTGTGTGTCCCATCAACGCCGGCGCAGGTGTATCACATGCTCCGACGACAAATCATTCGCCCCTTGCGTAAGCCACTGGTAGTGATGAGTCCGAAAAGCCTGTTACGGAAAAAAGAGGCTGTCTCAACGCTTGAGGAGCTTGCGAATGGACACTTCCAGACGGTGATTCAGGATGTTGGCAATCTCGAGCCAGAGAAGGTCAAAAAGGTCATCATTTGTTCTGGAAAGGTCTATTACGACCTTGAGGCGCATCGCGCTGAAATGGGCATTACGGACCGAGCAATTTTGCGGATTGAGCAAATCTATCCGTTCCCTGAGGATGATTTGGTGAAGGCCCTATCGCTGTATCCGAACATGGACGAAATGATTTGGTGTCAAGAGGAGCCAATGAATCAGGGCGCTTGGTATTCAAGTCAACACCACATGTTGAATGCGTTGTGGCGATTTGCCCCGAATAAGTATCTACGTTACGCAGGTCGTCCAGCAGCGGCGACTCCGGCGGCTGGATATATGGCACTGCATGTCGCGCAACAACAAGCATTGATTCAAGACGCTCTGGAAGGTTAATCGCGCCGCCTAGCGCGGCAACAAGGAATGACAATGACGATTGAAATTAAAGCACCGCAATTCCCTGAATCTGTTGAAGAAGGGTCCATCGCAACCTGGCACAAAAAGGCGGGCGAGGCCGTTCGTCGCGATGAACTGTTGGTGGATATCGAAACCGATAAAACGGTTCTTGAAGTGGTTGCTTCTGAAGACGGAGTGCTCTCGGATGTGCTGAAGAGTGAAGGGGAGACGGTCCTGTCACAAGAAGTGATTGGGCGGATCCAGCCTGGCGCTGTCGGCAATGCGGCTGCGCCTGCCGTTGCGGCGCCTGCGTCCACCGCTGCGGCGACCGCTGCTGCTGAGTCGAGTGCTGTAAACCCAGCAGCGAAGAAGTTGATTGAAGAGCATGGGTTAACGGCAACCGCTGTGACTGGGACCGGCAAAGACGGTCGGGTACTCAAGGAAGATGTCCTAAATCACCTGAAAAACCAGCCAGCTGCACCTGCACAATCAGCGCCTGCGGCACCGTCGACCGCAGTCACGACGTCCGGGGAGCGCGAAGAGAAGCGGGTGCCAATGACCCGCTTGCGCGCGACCATCGCGAAGCGGTTGTTGGATGCGCAGCATAACGCAGCCATGTTGACCACGTTTAACGAAGTCAACATGAAGCCTCTGATGACCCTGCGGTCACAGTACAAGGATCTTTTCGAGAAAACTCACAATGGCACCCGCCTAGGGTTCATGGGCTTCTTTGTGAAAGCTGCAGCCGAAGCGTTAAAGCGGTTCCCAGCGGTCAATGCGTCCATTGATGGCAATGACATTATCTATCACGGGTACTATGACATTGGTGTCGCGGTGTCGACCGAGCGTGGGCTTGTCGTTCCAGTCCTGCGTGACTGCGACCGCATGTCGATTGCTGAAGTGGAAAGTGGTATCAAAAACTACGCACTGGCCGCGAAAGACGGCAAGTTGTCGATTGAAGACATGACTGGCGGGACCTTCACGATCACAAATGGTGGGGTGTTCGGATCACTGATGTCGACCCCGATTCTGAATCCACCACAGACCGCGATTTTAGGCATGCACAAGACTCAAGATCGGCCGATGGCGGTCAACGGGCAGGTGGTTATTCTGCCGATGATGTATCTGGCGTTGTCCTATGATCATCGCATGATCGATGGGAAAGATGCGGTGCAATTCTTGGTCGCGATCAAAGACATGCTGGAAGATCCAGCACGCATGTTATTAGACGTTTAAGAGGAGACGACCATGAGTCAACAATTTGATGTGATTGTCATTGGCGCCGGTCCTGGGGGCTACGTGGCTGCGATCCGTGCGGCACAGATGGGCCTCAAAACAGCTTGTATTGAGAAGTGGATTGGTAAAGACGGGAAGCCCTCGTTAGGTGGGACCTGTTTGAATGTGGGATGCATTCCATCGAAAGCACTGCTTGAGAGTTCCTACAAGTACGAAGAAGCCAGCCATGACCTGAAGTTGCATGGAATTGATCCAGGCAAGGTAAAAATTAACGTGGCCGACATGTTGAAGCGCAAGGACGGGATCGTCGCGAATCTGACCGGCGGTATCGGTGGGCTATTCAAGACCAACGGAGTGACGCACCTTGCGGGCAAGGGGAAGTTGCTGCCCAACAAACAAGTGGAGTTCACCGATCATGCAGGAACCGTCGAAGTACTCGACGCGTCCTATGTCATCTTGGCCTCTGGCTCCGTGCCGGTTGCGATTCCACCAGCGCCATTAACCGAAGACCTGATTGTGGATTCAACGGGTGCTCTCGAATTCACCGAAGTGCCCAAAAAGCTTGGCGTCATTGGTGGGGGAGTGATTGGTCTTGAGTTGGGATCTGTGTGGGCTCGTCTTGGGGCTGAAGTGACTATTTTTGAGGCCTTGGACGACTTCCTGGCCATTGTCGATCAACAGATCGCGAAGGAGTCACGGAAGATTTTCACCAAGCAAGGTCTGTCTATTTTGACCGGCACCTTGGTGAAATCGACGGCCGTGAAGGGCAAGAAAGTTGCGGTCACCTTTGCCAGCAAAGAGGGTGAACAGACGGAGGAATTCGACAAGCTGATCGTTGCGGTCGGTCGCCGTCCCTATACCGACGGTCTGCTTGCTGACGGCTGTGGCATTGAACAGGATGAGCGTGGATTCATTCAGGTGAATGATCAGTGCGAAACCGCTGTGCCTGGGGTGTATGCCATTGGTGACGTTGTGCGTGGTCCAATGCTTGCGCACAAAGGCTCTGAGGAAGGTGTGATGGTGGCAGAGCGGATTGCCGGGAAGCACGCGCAGGTCAACTATGACACGATCCCGTCAGTGATCTACACGCATCCAGAAGTGGCCTGGGTTGGCAAGACGGAAGAGCAGTTGAAGCAGGCTGGCGTCGCTGTGAACGTGGGAGTCTTCCCCTTTGCGGCCTCGGGTCGTGCAATGGCGGCAAATGAAGCGCATGGCATGGTGAAAATGATTGCAGATGCTGAGACCGATCGAATTCTGGGTGTGCATATCGTCGGTCCTGCGGCCGGGGATATGATTGCCCAGGCGGTGATTGCCATGGAATTTGGGGCCTCCGCAGAAGACATCGCAATGACGATGTTTGCGCATCCAACGGTTTCTGAGGCGCTGCACGAAGCCGCGCTTGCCGTGCATGGGCATGCGATCCATATCGCCAACAAGCGAAAGCGCGCCTAAACCAATTACCAGGCATCCTTCGGGGTGCCTTTTTGATGTGCCGACACCTGTCGGTGAGTGTGTCCTCTGAAACTGTGATGGAAAGTTATGAATCTGCACGAATACCAAGGGAAAGCCTTGTTCCGAGAGTATGGGCTGCCAGTCTCCACTGGCATCGCCTGTGATACCGCGGAAGAAGCGGTAGCGGCTGCCAAGCAAATTGGCGGTGAGATGTGGGTGGTGAAGGCCCAGGTGCATGCAGGAGGCCGCGGAAAGGCGGGTGGCGTGAAACTGGTGAAGTCTGAGGCAGAAATCCGTGAATTCTGCGATCGCTTGATCGGGACCCGGTTGGTGACGTACCAAACCGATGCCGCGGGTCAGCCTGTTTCAAAAATTCTGGTTGAAAACTGCACAGATATTGCCAACGAACTTTATCTCGGCGCCGTCGTTGACCGGTCGTCACGGCGAATCGTCTTTATGGCCTCGACCGAGGGTGGTGTCGAGATCGAGAAGGTCGCGCACGAGACACCGGAAAAGATTTTAAAGGCTGCAATTGATCCGTTAACGGGCGCGCAGCCCTATCAAGCCCGCGAAATCGGGTTCAAGCTGGGTTTGAACGCAACACAGCTAAAGCAATTCACCCAAATCTTTCTGGGCCTTGCGAAGTTGTTTGAAGAAAAAGATGTCGCGTTAATCGAGATCAACCCCTTGGTGATTACCACGCAAGGCAATTTGCATTGCCTTGATGCCAAGGTCGTCATTGATTCCAATGCCCTTTATCGTCACCCCGAGCTGGTCGCGATGCATGACCCCTCGCAAGAAGACGAGCGTGAGGCACAGGCTGCTCGCTGGGAGCTGAACTATGTGGCACTCGACGGCAATATTGGCTGCATGGTGAACGGTGCTGGATTGGCCATGGGCACAATGGATACCGTGAAGCTGCATGGCGGTGCGCCCGCAAATTTCCTAGATGTGGGTGGCGGTGCCACCAAAGAACGCGTCGCGGAAGCATTCAAAATCATCTTGTCAGACAGCAACGTGAAAGCTGTCTTTGTGAATATTTTCGGTGGGATTGTGCGGTGTGACATGATCGCCGAAGGCATCATTGGTGCTGTTGAAGAAGTGGGTGTGAAGGTGCCTGTGGTGGTTCGACTCGAGGGAAATAACGCAGACAAGGGTGCAGAGATCCTGCGTCAGTCTGGTTTGAATATCATCGCCGGTGACAGTCTGTCTGATGCCGCACAGAAGGTGGTCGCTGCAGCTGGAGGTGCGCAATGAGTATTTTAATCAACCGTGACACTCGGGTGATTTGCCAGGGATTTACTGGGAAAAATGGAACCTTCCACTCCGAACAAGCCATCGCATACGGGACTAAGATGGTTGGTGGGGTGACGCCAGGCAAAGGTGGGACGCAGCACTTAAATCTGCCCGTCTTTGACACTGTTCGTGACGCTGTTGACGCGACACAGGCTGATGCCTCTGTAATCTATGTCCCAGCACCCTTTGTCATGGACTCGATTTTGGAAGCGGTAAGCGCTGGGGTTTCGTT
>RFUY01000058.1 GCA_009922705.1 Gammaproteobacteria bacterium | reverse complement strand
AGGCCTTGGTCCGCACGCAGGAGGCGCCTGATGGGCTCATGCTGGTGCTCAATGATCATGAAGAGATCGGCAGTCAGTCGGCGATCGGCGCCGACAGTCCGTTGCTAGAGTCGGTGTTGCGGCGCGTGACACCAGCCGATGCATTCGAACGAGTGCGTGCCTCCAGCCTGTTGGTGTCGATCGACAATGGACATGCGGTACACCCGAATTTTGCGGCCAAGCATGATTCCGGGCATCGGCCGTTGTTGAATGAAGGGCCGGTGGTGAAAATCAACGCGAATCATCGCTATGCGACAACCGCGCTGAGTCAGGGGATTGTCGAGCAGGCGGCGCAGCGTGCGGATGTCCCGTTACAGTATTTTTCCTCGAGGGCGGATATGGGCTGTGGGAGCACGATCGGGCCGATCACCGCCAGTCGATTAGGCATTGATACTGTTGACCTCGGCATGGCCACGTTGGCGATGCATTCGTCGCGAGAATTGTGCGGCGTCAAAGACCCTGAATTGATGTTGCGATTACTGCATGCCTTAGCCACGCGAGAGCTCTTTCTATGACCACATATCCAGCCGATCATCCTCGGATTCCAGCCCCTCGGATTGGCGTTTTGCTCATCAACTTGGGGACTCCTGACGGCACTGATTATTGGTCGATGCGTCGCTATCTGAGTGAATTCTTAAGCGATCAACGGGTCGTGGAACTGCCAAAGCCATTGTGGCAACTCATTTTACAAGGCCCGATTTTGACATTCCGGCCAAGTAAGTCAGGCCGTGCCTATCGGAAAATCTGGAATACGGCGCTTGATGAATCACCCCTGCGAACCTTTACACGGTCACAGACCGAGGCGATGGCTGCACGCTTTCCAGCCGAGACAGTGACCGTTGACTATGCGATGCGCTACGGCCAACCCTCGATCCCTGATCGAGTGCAGGCATTGATGGACGCGGGTTGCACGCGGATTTTGTGTGTGCCGCTGTATCCACAATACTCGGCGAGTACAACCGGGTCTGTGGTCGATCGCTTGGGCGAGTCATTACGCAAAATGCGGTGGCAACCGACGCTACGCGTGGTCCCTCCATTTTATGACGATCCGCTCTACATCCAACACCTCGCAGCCCATGTGCGTCGACAGATCGACGCGCTCGAAACGCCTCCAGAAGTTCTTGTTGCGAGTTTTCATGGGGTTCCAAAAGAGTATTTGATGAAAGGGGATCCCTATCATTGCCAGTGCCAAAAAACAGCGCGTCTGTTGCGGGAGGCCCTAGGGTGGCCGGAGGCGCAGTATCGCGTGGCGTTTCAGTCCCGGTTTGGACCGAAGGAGTGGCTCAAGCCCTATGCCGATGAACTGATTACGGAGCTCGGACAGTCAGGGGTGAAGCAGGTTGCGGTGGTGTCACCGGCATTCTTTTCCGATTGTGTCGAGACCTTGGAAGAAATCCAAATTGGACTCGCTGAGACCTTTGAAGCCGCCGGTGGTCACACGTTGACGGCACTCGCGTGCCTGAATGCGTCTGATGAAGGGCTTGCGATTTTGGAGGGGTTGATTCGGCGTGAGTTGATGGGCTGGTACCCTGCCGATTCGACTACCCAATGAGTGAGGCCCGCGCTGCATTTCGGGTCTCTTTGCCGGTTCTGTTTGGTTATCTGCCGCTTGGCATGGCCTTTGGGGTGTTATTTGCCAGCTTAGACCTCGGCTGGGTCCTCGCTGTGGTTGCCGGAGTCATCGTCTATGCCGGTGCTGCCCAATTTATGGCGGTAGGATTACTGGCGGCAGGTGCCAGTTTGCCTGATGTCTTTGTCTCAACGCTCCTGATGAATGCGCGGCATCTGGTGTATGGCCTGTCGGTCTTGGGTCGCTATCCGCAGAGCGGTGCCTTGAAGTGGTATCTGATCTTCGGATTGACGGACGAGACCTATTCGCTGGTGACCTCACGCCCGGTACCCGAGTCTCTCAATCGACATGCATTCTATGGTTGGCTGACGGCGCTGAATCAAGCCTATTGGGTACTCGGCTGTGGTCTGGGTGCATTTTTAGGGTCGGCCTTCGCGATTAAGGTGTCGGGCCTTGAGTTCACTTTAGTGGCGCTGTTTGTCGTGCTATTGATGGAGCAGTGGGCTCAGATTCGGCGGTTTGAACCACTCATGGTGGCCGCTGTCCTCTCACTGATCGCGTTCTGGGTCGCTGCAGATCAGTTCCTGATTCTTGCCCTCTCTAGCACTGTGGTAGTGCTAGGATGGCTCGTACGCCGGGAGGATCGATGGATCAACGCCAAGTCCTGATGGTGCTCCTGACCATGGCTGTTGCGACCTTTTTGACGCGCGCACTGCCCTTTGTCGCGCTGGCTGGACTGGCCACGCATCCGCTGGTGCAGCGTTTTGGTCGATTACTCCCACCGATGGTCATGGTTGTGTTGGTGATCTATGGGATTACAGGCATGCCTCTGGATCGTCCGAGCGCTGTCTTGGCAGTGATCATTGGCGTGCTGGTCACCGTTGGGATCCATGGGCTCTTTCGGCAGGTGTTACTCAGTCTGCTGTTGGGCACAGGGTCGTATATGGCGTGTATCGCGCTCGGGTGGTAAACGAAATGATGGATACGACTACAAAAATCCGGATGGATCGCGCCTCAGCGGCAGAGGCGATTAAGCAACTCGATGAAGCCGATCTGATGCTATTAAATCGATTGATCGTCGAGCGTTTAAAGCTGATTCGGCAAGCGCAGGCGATCGCTCGCCTGTCTGAATTTGCAACAGGGGATCGCGTTGGATTTCAGGATCGTCAGGGACGGTATCACCGTGGTCGTGTGGTTCGCCTTAATCAAAAAACGATCACGGTGAACGTCGATGATGGGCGGCAGTGGAAAGTGTCTCCGATGATTCTTGATCGTTTAGGACATCCCAGCGATCAGATGTGGGGCTAAGACCGCGCGGGGTCTCGGTGTCAGAGTGCCAGATGCCTTCCTTTAAACGATGCCCTCAATTGTTGTCTCACTGGATGTGTTTTCGACGGAATCGAGTATCTTAAGAGCGAAGTGCAGCGGTTGGCTTGCGTTGCATGCAACAACAATAATAGGACGATGCCATGCTGTCACGACGACGAGTGTACGAAATCCTTGAGAAAGGAGACGACGGTGATTCCATCAGTGTCTGGGTGGATCGATTTTTTACCTTACTGGTTTTGCTCAATATTGCTGCGGTCATTGCCGAATCCGTGCAAACGCTCTATGACCACTATGCGCGTCTGTTTGATCGTTTTGAACTCTTCTCGGTTGTGATTTTTTCCATCGAATACTTGCTACGCGTGTGGTCTGCACCTGAGCGCGGTCAACTCGCCGCGTCGGGAGAGCGTCGCCGCTACATATTTAGTTTTCATGGCATCGTCGATTTCTTTGCGATTCTGCCGTTTTATTTGCAAATCTTATTACCGGGGGCTGATCTTCGAGTACTGCGCGTGTTGCGCCTCATTCGGGTCCTGAAGCTCTCACACTACAGCTCTGCGATTGAGGATTTATTTGAGGCAATTCGCGCGGAGAAACGGTCGTTTATTGCCACACTCTATCTCCTTCTGATCGCAATTTTACTGGCGTCATCCCTAATGTATTTTGCCGAGCACGATGCGCAGCCCGAGAAATTCGCGACCATCCCGCATGCCATGTACTGGGCGGTGATTACCTTGACAACCGTGGGATATGGCGATGTCTCACCGGTGACGCCGATCGGGCAAGCGTTGTCGTTACTGACGGCATTTATGGGCGTCTGTGCTGTGGCGATGCTCACCGGGATTGTGGCGTCGTCTTTTGCTAATCAGATGGCGCGACGGCGTGTGATCTATGAAGAAGAACTGCGTGCCGCCTATTCTGACGGGGTGTTGGATGAGTCGGAGCAAGCCATTTTGAATACGCTGCAGGAAAAATTTGATCTAAGCGATGAGCAGGTGGCGCAATTGACGCGAAAGGTCCAAGGCGAGATTCAAAGACGATAACTGCGGCACGAGACGACCACAGGCTGTTCATGACTCCGGGTCTCAGTGTTCTGGAGGGTGGGCAGCACCATGCTTGAACTTGGTGGATTGTTTGCATCCGCATTGCTGGCTGCGACCTTGTTTCCTGCGCAGTCTGAAGCAGTGCTTGCCGCGCTGGTGCTCGGAGCGCAGCACGACCTTGTGATGCTGTGGTCGGTGGCAACGCTCGGAAATGTTTTAGGGTCAGTGTGTAACTGGTGTCTCGGGCGCTACGGCATGGTGTGGTTGCGTCCTCGTCTTTCAACAGCGGCGCAAACACGTCTGATGCGCCTGACAGCGCAGTATTTACGTTGGGGGTGGGTGAGCTTATTCGCGAGCTGGGTGCCTGTGATTGGCGATCCACTGACGTGTGCTGCGGGCGCACTGCGTGAACCACTGTGGCGATTCAGTGTGGTGGTGACGATGGCAAAAGGTGGGAGATATGCACTATTGATTTGGGCGGTTACCTCTGTGCAGGTGCTTGTGTCCTGAGTGTGCGAGGAGGCCGAGGCCCCCTCGCGTCATCGCTTACAGGGCTTTTGTACAGAAGTAGAAGTCTTTGCAGTTGTAGTCTCCGCTGGTGACCCTTGCGAGAGCCTCTGATGCGGTTTTTGCCGGTGGGACGATCACATCATCACCCGGTTTCCAGTTTTCTGGGGTCGCAACACCATGCGCATCGGATGTCTGCAATGCATCCAAGAGACGCAAGAATTCATCGATGGACCGGCCATTACTCATTGGGTAATAGACCATCGCGCGAAGAATTCCTTCGGGATCGATCAGGAACGTGGCGCGCACCGCAGCGGTGTCTGCAGCCCCTGGATGAATCATCCCATAGGCGCGCGCAACATCCATTGAAAGGTCCGCGATGATTGGGAAACGAACATCGACGCCAAAGTTGTCTTTGATGTTTTTGATCCATGCAATGTGGGAGTGCGTGCTGTCGATGGAAAGGCCGAGGAGCGCACAATTGCGCTTTGCAAATTCGTCCTCGCGAACCGCAAATGCCATGAATTCGGTGGTGCAGACGGGTGTAAAGTCAGCGGGATGCGAAAACAACACGACCCATTGACCACGATAGTCTTCGAGGGTTTTCCGACCAGCGGTCGTGTCTGCACTAAAGGCAGGTGCCTTTTCATTTAAACGCGGTAATCCAATCACTTGAGTGTCCATAGCGTGCTCCTTAAGGGCGTTGATGAAGAACGCTGTTAGATTAATTAGAAATAACGTAATAACTAAATCGTATATTTAAATTGGCGTGATTGCATGCCGCTATGAGGGCGGTTCGCGCTTGACAGTCGGGGTAAAATCCAGTGTTATCCGTTATGCATTTTTAAATATAACGTAGGGCAGTATGCGTGTTTGGGTCATTTTCTTTCTGGTCATCCTGGGTTTCCCGGTGTTCACGCAGGCCGCGACGCTGACTGTCTTTGCGGCGGCCAGCCTGACGACTGCTTTACACGAGATTGAAGCTGAGTTTGAAGCGACCACCGGGCATGCGGTGGTGATCTCTGTCGGGGGTTCATCGGCGCTTGCCCGACAGATCCAACACGGTGCCCCAGCCGATGTGTTTTTTTCGGCCAGCCCAGACTGGATGGATGTTCTTGATCGCCAAGGACTGATTCGTTCTGACACGCGGCGTGATGTCCTTAAAAATACCTTGGTGTTGGTCACGCATGCGCTGAGTGCTCCGGCTGTGACACTCGATGCAACGCTCGATTTAAAGGCCATGGTTGGACAATCTAGACTTGCGATGGCGCTTGTCGATGCAGTTCCTGCTGGCATGTATGGGAAGGCAGCCTTGAGAGAGTTGGGGCTATGGGAACAGGTCGCCCCGCACGTTGCACAAACAGATCATGTCCGAGCAGCACTCATGCTGGTGGCGAGTGGCGAGGCCTCCCACGGGATCGTCTACCGCACCGACGCCATTGCTGAGCAACGGGTCAAACTGCTGGGTGCTTTCCCGGACGCATCGCATCCGCCGATTGTGTATCCGGCGGCGGCGTTACATCAGGGAGATCGTGCAGCGCAAGATGAGTTTCTTGCGTTTTTGGTCTCGCCTTTTGCGCAAGCCGTCTTCACCCGTCAGGGATTTGAGATGGCATTTTGATGGAATTCTTTGCGCTGGGTCCAAATGAGTGGGCCGCCATCGTGCTCTCGGTGCAGGTTGCCATTGCAGCGACACTGGCCAGTCTGCCCTTGGCATTATTTGTGGCGTATGCGCTTGCACGCTGGTCATTTCCTGGGAAAGGGTTGCTGAATGGGCTCGTCCATTTGCCACTCGTGTTACCCCCCGTAGTGACAGGCTATTTACTCTTGATTACGCTCGGTACGCAGAGTGCGATCGGCGGATTTTTGTCTGAGATCGGGATTGTGTTTGCGTTTCGGTGGACGGGTGCCGCCTTGGCTGCCGCAGTGATGGCATTCCCCCTAATGGTGCGCGCGATCCGGTTGCAAATTGAGTCGATTGATCCGCAATACGAGCAAGCCGCTGCGACCCTTGGTGCGTCACCTGTATGGGTGTTCTTGACTGTCCTGTTTCCGTTAATGCTGCCGGGTGTGGTGGTTGGCTCGATCCTCGCCTTTGCCAAGGCGATGGGTGAGTTCGGGGCGACGATCACCTTTGTGTCCAACATTCCTGGGCAGACGCAAACTATTCCGTCAGCGATTTATGCATTTTTGCAGGTCCCAGGGAAAGAAGCCGCCGCCACCACGCTAGTGGTGATTTCTGTGGTGATTTCTATGCTGGCACTGCTTGCCTCTGAGTGGATTGCGCGCAAAGTCGGGCGTAAAGAGGGCGGGCTGTAATGCTACAGATCGAATTGCAGCATCAGCTCGGTGCGTTTTCACTCGATCTCAATATCACGCTTGAGTCTGGGCTGACGGTCTTATTTGGCCCCTCGGGTGCAGGAAAAACCTCTGTGATTCATGCTGTGGCTGGGCTCCTAACACCACGCTTCGGCCGCATAGTGTTAGGTGATCGGGTGTTACTCGATACCCAGCAGCGAGTCCATGTGCCAACGCATCAACGCGAGTTCGCCTATATTTTCCAAGATCCTCGGTTGTTCCCGCATTTGTCCGTCCTTGAGAATCTGCGTTACGGCCAACGGTTTCTGGGCGCGCGGCCGGCGCTGGCTGCCTTCGACGCGACGATTGATACCTTGGGCATTGGTCATCTGCTCGCGCGTCGACCAATGGCGCTGTCTGGTGGAGAAAAACAGCGTGTCGCGATTGGCCGGGCGTTGTTGTCCTCGCCCAGGCTGATTCTTGCCGACGAGCCTTTGGCGGCGTTGGATGAACCACGCAAAGATGAGCTCTTACGCGTGTTTGAACGCATCCGAGACGTACTCAATATCCCCATCGTCTATGTGACGCATTCGTCGGCGGAGGTTGCCCGCTTAGCAGATCGAGTGGTTCGTCTGGATCAGGGCCGAGTGCTGGCCCAGTATGCAGGTGAGCGTCGTGCTCAAGCCGACGCTGTAGAGGTCGTGACAGATACCCTAGAGCTCACCGGTCGAGTGATACGCAGACTGAATGCGACAGAGGTTGAGGTACATCTCGAAGAGCAACTCATCCGTCTGCAAGATGACCAAGCGCTGCCCGGTGAGTGGGTCGTTGTGTGTGTTGAGGCGACGTCGATGAGGGTGCAGCGTCGCTGATACTTGCGTCAGCGATCACCGCCCGCGTGCTTGCCTTTCCGCCCATAAGAACCCATGAATGCGCTCAGGAAGGGTGTTAAATCAAGATCGGAGGCATCCGCGCAGTGTGTGGATCGAGGGTGAACAACCAGCGTCTCTGTGCCATCGTGCGTCGTGTGTGTATTGTGGTTGCCTGTCTGGTTCAGGGCAGTGCGCTGGGTGATGTGATGTCACGGCTAGATGTCCAGCAGTATTCCGTGGTGGGTTCAGCACGTCTCTCCGTTCTATTCTGGGACATCTATGATGCGCAGTTACTCACCAAAACTGGGCGCTATGACCCCACTCAGCCGTTTGTGTTAGCCATTCAGTATTTGCGCTCGGTAACGGCTGATGAGCTTGTCAGCCACTCCATCTCGGAAATTGAGGCACACCATGCGCTCGACCCCGAGACTCGGCAGCGTTGGACGGACGCGCTGATGGCCGTCTTTCCCGCGGTGTCCCGCGGAGATGAGCTCAAAGGGGTCTTTGATCCGCAGACTGGAACAACGTTCTTTTTAAATCAGCGGGAGATTGGTGTGCTCCAAGATCTCGAGTTGAGTCGTCGATTTTTCGATATCTGGCTTGGCGAGAAGACCTCAAAACCGCAGATACGGCGACAACTCTTAGGGAGTACACAATGATTAAACCGCTTCTCGTTTGGTGTGTCTGTGCGCTGACTTTATCCGGATGTGCGACGCGCTTAGATGGACTTCAGTATCAAGCGGTCGAGCCGAGGTTTGACCTCTTTGGCTTTTTTGAGGGATCTGTAACCGCATGGGGCCTTGTGCAGGGGCGTGACGGCGAATTGATCCAGCGGTTTAGAGTCGACATCGAGGGTCGGGTTGATGGAGACCGGCTGACGCTTGATGAGACCTTCACCTATGGGTTCGGTGAAGGTGTCACACACCGCGTATGGACAATTGATCGCGTGGCCCCTGGCCAGTATCGAGGCCAAGCCGGTGATGTTCTTGAAACAGCCCTTGGGCAAGCCTATGGCAATGCATTTCGTTGGACCTATCGGATGAGTATTCCAGTCGGTGGGCGTTCGTTTGATGTCCGTTTTGAGGACTGGTTTTGGGCAGTTGATGAACGCCGGATCATGAACCGATCCTATTTGCAGAAATTTGGCCTAGACGTTGCCGAGGTTACGCTGTTTATGGAGCGTCAAGCGGATCCATGAGTCCCTGCTCGCTGAGCTAGGCTACGGCCACGTGTCGCGGCACTTCAGGAAAAATGCCGAACTGTAGACACAGTTTGGCATTGAGATTGGTGGTGCTGTGGGACGCGGGTTCAACTCCCAAAACGGGAACTGAATTGGTCCATTAAACCGGCGCTTCCACCTGAACTAAACCCTTGCCCGCAAATGCCCTAAATAGCTTACAACCCTTCCCGCTACGCGCGTTCATGGCCTCCCGCAAACGACAACGAGGTGAACGAAATGGAGGTATTGCATATGAACCAGCAGCACCATCCAACAGCTGTCTCTTCCAATCCGTCACTTGGTTGGCATGGACATCAAACTTCTTTACCAGCTCTGCCATGGTCAATTCGCCTTGGCAGGCGGCCAACGCCACCTTGGCTTTAAACTCGGGTGAATGGGTCCGTCGTTTCCGTCTCATGGTTTCTCTCCTGAGCACTACGCTCATGTTGAGGGAAACACTTATCTTTTCGCAATCATTGTCCACTCAACGGGGTCCATCGCACGCTGACAGGTGAGCGAGGCGATGCTAGAGCGTTGGCGCACTTTGGGGATCGGGCCGGCATTTCTGAAGCTTCGGGGGCGGATCGTCTATCGCGAGCAAGATCTCGAGGAGTATGAGCGGCAATGTCTGCACACTAGTACGTCAACCAGTGTTGGTCCTGAAAGTGCACGTCCAGTCCCATTACTCGGTGAGAGCCGAATCTTGTGTAATACATTGAAGGCGATTGCAACGACCGACGTCTACACGCCAATAATCGTGGCTTGTCGCTAAAACAGTTCGAAGACGCCTATTTTTGGAAGCCCGAGGGTGTCTAAAGAACTGGGTCGATACCACCCATTGTGGCTGGGACGGAGTGATTAATCGTGTTTAGTGAA
>RFUY01000057.1 GCA_009922705.1 Gammaproteobacteria bacterium | reverse complement strand
CCGCCCTTTAACCTTGACTTGGTGAACTCAGGTGAGGCACGCATTGTTGCCAAAGGTGGCGATGTAAAGAGCTTGGCGAATCAGACCATTCGCGTGAATGTGGTCAATGCTGACTACTTGGCAAAGAATCCAGAGTCTGTGGCGAAGTTTGTGCGTGCCTATCAGCAGACGATTGATTGGATGTATTCAAACCCTGACAAGGCCGCGGCAAGCTATGCAACCTTCAACAAGGTGGATCTGGCGGTCGCCAAGTCAGCCGTGGAGTTTTATCCCAAGGCAAGTTTGGCAATTTCGCCAGTCAGTGGGCTCGATGCGTCGATGGCAGAAGCCGTTCAGAATAAGAACCTAGAGCAGCCGTTATCGGCGGCGCAGCTCCAGACATTGATTCAGATTCCGGCACTCTAAGGGCTCTGACAATGGCGTGGATGCGCTCGAGTGTTGCGTTGACGATTCTGATTGTTGTCCTGATCGGACTCGTCATGCAGGTCGCAGTGACGGCGGCTTGGGTCTCGGAATTAGTGATTCCGAGACCACTCGACATCGTCACTGCCTTGGCCGCTCTATTGCTCGAGCGATCCACGTGGGATTTCTTTTTCATCACCTTCGGCAGCACCTTGGCCGCGAATATTGTTGCCATCACTGGGGGATTGGCGATTGGGTTCTTCTTGCACTTTCGCGCCACCTGGTCGAAGGCAACAGTGCCCATGTTCGCCGCGCTGTTTGCGGCGCCCATGATCTTGTTGTACCCCATTTTTCTCGTGCTCTTCGGACGCACACAGTCCACCATCATCATCATGGGAGCGATTACAGGGTTGATTCCGGTGTTGCTCAATACGGTCGTGGCCCTCGATGGTGTTCCCAAATATTTTCATGCGGTCGCGCAAAGCTTTGGATGTACCCGCTGGCAGCAGATGGTGCATGTGATTTTCCCGGCTGCGGCGCCTGGCATTTTTGTTGGAATTCGGCTGGGATTGATTTATTCGCTGGTCAATATCATCGGGATTGAGTTCCTGATTAACTTCGGCGGCCTTGGCTATCTCGTCAGCCATATGTATGACTTGTTTGAGATCACAAAAATGTATGCGGCGATTTTATTAGTGATCGCAGTCAGTGCCTCGTTTTACAGCATACTTAATTGGGCGCAACGTCGCGTGAACCAGGTGAGCGTCGGATGATGGGGGTTGTCCAGATTCGTCTTGTGATTCTTGCAAGCATTGTCTGTCTCTGGGAATTCATCGCGTGGTCAGGCTGGTTGTATGAGGAAGTTTTTCCGTCCGGATATTTGGTGTTGACGGCGGCTGGACACCTGCTCGCAGACGCACAGTTTTACACGCATTTACTTGTCACTCTGATCGAGATTCTGGTTGGGTTATTGATCTCGATCGTGTTGGGGGTTGCGACCGGTCTCGTCTTGGGCGTCAGCCAACAGCTGTACCGAGGCATGGATCCGATTTTGGTGGCCTTGGCGACAACCCCAAAGATTGTCTTTTTCCCGGTCATCATGTTGCTTGTGGGCATTGGGACTGAGTCCAAAATTGCGATGGGGGCCCTGAGCGCCTATTTTCCGATCGCACTCAGCAGTGCTGCCTCGATTCGCGCGGTGCCTCAGGTGCTGATCGATGTGGGGCGCGCGCTCAAGCTCAATCGTTGGCAGATGGCGCGCTCAATCTATGTGCCGGCCGTCGTACCAGAGCTTTTAACCGGCGTCCGACTTGGATTAGGCGTCTGCATTATTGGCGTCTTATTGGCTGAAATTAAGATGTCGAATCAGGGGCTTGGCTTCGTGGCGATTGAGTATTACAACCTGTTTGATATCCCATCCCTGTATGCGGCCTTGTTGGTGATCTTTCTCATTGCAATTGCCATCAATACGGTGATCGATCAGGTCTTGCGGCGCGTAACGGCTTATCGTCAAGGCTGAGGGGCGAGATCCCACTGATCGAGGAGTCGCTTTGCGGTAACGCCCCCATCGACTTTCAAATCAACCCCATTAATCCAGCTCGCACTCGGTCCGATTAGAAAGCAGACTGCAGCGGCTACCTCGGCCGTGGTTGCCACTCGACTGACTAGACTTCGATTTTGCGTTTGCCGATGCTGGAACGCGGCTTTGAAGGCAGGCGTCAGCCGTGTCTCAACCGATGAAGGGCTAACCGTGTTCAGACGGATCCCTCGTGAGTTCCCCGCGAGCTGCATCGTCCACACAATCAATAATTCTTTAGACAGTTCATAGGCGCGCGCTGGTGTGAGGTCATCGAGTCCGATGCGGCGTGCCAAAGACGCGATGTCCTGCTCTGGCAATACCATCCGAATCTCGTCGCAGTGCGCACTCCAGCCGTCACCAGCTCTGGAGGCCAGTGTGACAACAGCGGCATCATCGGTTAGGTGCGGGAGCATCGTCTCCGTCAGTGTCCGGGTCCCAAGCCAGTTGATGTCGAGTACAGCCCGCTGATTTCCGTCGGACGGGGCTATCCCTGCACAGTTAATGAGTCCATGAATGGGTGTTTTCAGCGCAGCGACCGCGGAGCGGATACTCTCGGAGTCAGCTAAGTTAAGTGCGATCCAAGGGGCTTCTTCGGTCTGCTCGCGATCCAGTACAGTCACCTGTTGCTGCTGGGCGAGGAGTTGTGCCACAACTGCTTGCCCAATGCCATGCGTCCCGCCGGTCACGACGTAATGGCGCGCCTTCGTCATTTTTTTTGGCTCTGTGATTCAAGGGCACGCTTCAGTTCGATCAGAAGCGATCGCAGTTGACCGATATCGTCTGAGTCCAATACCTCAGCGGTAATGTCGTTGACCTCTTTGGCAATTGGCAGGAGTACCTGCTTAAGTCGCTTGCCTTCAGGTGTGAGCCAAACCAGCATTTTGCGGCGATCTGTTGGATGTCTTGAGCGTCGAACTAGGCCTTTTGCTTCCATGCCAGCTAATGCGGTGAAGGTCGTCGATTCCTTCATGCCCACTTGGGTCGCTAATTCTCGTTGGGTGATGCCGTCACCCTCCCACAAGACGCGTAAAAAATGATACTGCCCGATCAAGATACCGTGCGGCTGAATCCGGTTTTGCAGTGCGCGAGAGAAGAGTCGAGTAATGTCACGCGCCAGGTAGGCGATTGACTGTCCAGGCGCAAAGGAAAACGCCTCGTAAGCGTCAGTGGTCACTGACTCTTGTGCGGCGGTCTGGCCGTCATCCATTGTCATCATGGCCGGAAGAAACCATGCGGCGTTACCGTTGTCAATTGCCACCGCCAAATAACGCAAGCGCTGAGCGGACGATGAGCATGCAGCCGATGATCGCCAAAGCCCCAAGGATGAGCCGCTCGAACAAGGCTTCGGAGCAGTATTTCCTGACGCGTTCACCAAACCGAATCCCCGCCAACATCGGGACACAGGCGCCGAGTGAAAGCAGCAATTGCGAGGTGCCAAACACGTCTAGGGCAGTCAAGCTGCCATAC
The DNA here is from genome assembly GCA_009922705.1 of Gammaproteobacteria bacterium. GTDB lineage: Bacteria > Pseudomonadota > Gammaproteobacteria > Pseudomonadales > Litorivicinaceae > HIMB30. The sequence continues at coordinate 6,749 of RFUY01000057.1, read as the reverse complement.
ATCGGAATCAGACCGCCGAGATATAACAGGGCGATGACGCGGACGAACGTATGTCGGTCTAGTTGGGTCAGGGATGATAAGTAGAGGACCAACAGGGGGCCCACGAAGGATGTGGAGCCACCGACGAAGCCTGCCGCGAGTCCGGCGACGGGTGCCGCATATCGCTCGTTTTTGCCTGGGATTTTGAGCGTCCAGCGTGTAATGCGAAGCGTGATGTTCAAAAGAATCAGACACCCAAGGCCGAGCTTTAGAGCATCCATATTGGCGGTCACTAAAATCTGCACACCGATCAGAACACCGATCACTTGGAACACCGCCAGTGACCAGAAGCGACCGACGAGTGGAGTGATCGGCTCGGATAACTTTGCCTGATAGAGATTTGAGATGAGCACGGGTACGCCCATCAGGGTGATGGCTGAGATGAGTGGCATCACCAATGCAAGTAATGGCACTGCGAATAACGGGAGGCCAAACCCTAAAGCGCCTTTGATCATGCCCCCAGCAAAAAAAATAAGGGCTGCGAGCCCGAGCATCCAGGGTTCGAGAGGCAGGGCTTCAAGCATTGCGTAGATCCATCCATCAAAAATGAGTGTCAGACATGAATGAGATGACTCTGGTGCCATCCCACCGGTCTGTTGTGTTGACGATTAGATATCTAAGTTGTAGCTTCATTGCAAGCGGGGGTATCGTTTGCGCGACCCCTGAACAACAAAGATAACAGGTGATGTGATAACTCCGATGCGACAGCTAACCTTTGCAGTACATGACTATGACCACGTTCGGGATGTGTTTGGCCCAGAAGTGGTCACCGAAGGCATTGAGCTCAACCAATTAAAGCTTCCTGTTGAAGAAATTTTCTTCCGGTTTATTAAGTTTGGCGAGTTTGAAGTCTCGGAGCATTCGTTTGCGAAGTACGTGAGTTTGGTCTCCAAAGGGCAGGCGCGCGGAGTCGCCATTCCGGTCTTTCCTTCTCGGGTCTTTCGACATTCAGCGATCTATTTACCGAGTGACTCGCCGATTAAGACGCCGAAAGATTTAGAAGGAAAGCGGGTTGGCATCCCGGAGTGGGGACAAACGGCCGGGGTCTATGTTCGTGGCGCATTGGCAGATCAGTTTGATGTGGATCTCGGGTCGATTCAGTGGATTCAGTCAGGGGTTCATCAGCCTGGTCGCGCAGAAAAAGTGAAGTTTAATCTCCCAAGCTGGGTCAACCTGACGCCGAATACCACGCAAAATCTGAATGACCTGCTACTCACGGGTGCCGTGGATGCCATTATTACGGCCCATCCGATTCAAGCATTTAAGGATGGTCATCCCGGAGTGAAGCGGTTGTTTGCTGACCCAAGAGCGGTCGAGCGCGCCTATTTCGATTTGACTGGATGTTTTCCGATTATGCACACCGTCGTGATCCGGCATGACGTGCTCGAAGAGGCGCCCTGGGTTGCGCAGACTCTGTTTAAGGGGCTGGATCAAGCCCGAGCACGCAGTGTTCGCCGGATGTTAGATGCGACCGCATCTGCAGCTCCGATGCCTTGGATCTTCTCCGCGATCCAGGACTCTAAGGACTTGTATGGCGGTGGTGACTACTGGGCCTATGGCATTGAGCCGAATCGGAAGACGATCGAAACCTTCGCGCGGTATTGCGTCGAGCAAGGTGTTGCAGATCGTCTAATGGCGCCTGAAGAGTTGTTTTTTTCAAACGCACTTGACGCATTTAAGGTCTAACGCATGAACTGGGGCGCATTGTTTTCAACCGGGTATACCCGAAAGCCCTCTGGGATCATGGGGTATGTCTTAACAGGGTATGCCGCACTTTTTGCGGTCTGGTCTGTGTATGCCGCGAATTTCGCAGTGATGGATCCATTGGCGATCGTGACTTTGTTTTTGTCATTCATGTTGGTCTTGGTCTTTTCGACGATTTCGGCGGTCCCCGATCGCCCTGATGATCGAGCGGACCAAATTCCTTGGATTGACTTGGGTCTCGCTGGATTGAGTATTGCCTGCGGGGTGTATTTCGCCACGAATTTGGAGGCGATCTCGACTCGGATCACCTTGCTCGATCCGCTCAGTACCGTCGATAAGTTTTTCGCCACGGTCTTGATCCTGATGTGTTTAGAGGTTTGCCGTCGGACCGTTGGTATTCTGCTAACGGCGATTGTGATCGTGTTTATGGCCTATAACCTGTTCGGTCATTTGCTCTCCGGTGCGATGGGGCATGGGTATATCAGCTACGAGCATTTCCTCGACATCATGGTGTTCACCACCGATGGCTTGTTCGGTACGCCATTAAAAGTGGCTGCCACCTATGTCTTTTTATTCGTTCTCTTCGGAACGTTTTTGGCCAATGCTGGTGGGGGTGATTTTTTCAATGATCTTGCGGCATCAGTCGCAGGCACCAAGGTCGGTGGGCCCGCGAAGATCGCCGTGGTCTCCTCCGGTTTGTACGGTACGATTTCTGGAAGTCCAACCTCCGATGTGGTCACCACTGGGTCGATTACGATCCCGATGATGAAGCGAATTGGGTATCCAGCCACGGTTGCTGGCGGGGTTGAGGTGGCTGCATCGACCGGTGGAAGTGTGCTTCCGCCAGTGATGGGGTCAGCCGCCTTTATTATGGCGGAATACACGGGGATTCCCTATCTCGACATCGTCGTCGCGAGCATTGTCCCGGCATTGTTGTATTACTTTTCTGTCTATGCGCAAGTGCACTTTACGTCGGTCCGCTATGGGTTGCGGGGGTTGGACAAGAGTGAAGTGCCACCGTTGTCTCAGACGATGAAGAATGGGGGGCTATTCCTTGTCCCCTTGACAGTGATCGTGATCGCCTTGATCCAAGGCTACAGTCCAACGTATGTCGCGTTCTATGGAACCGTGGCCGTGCTCGTCGTTGCGATGATTCGAAAGTCCACGCGGTTAAGCCCGAAAGCAATTTTGGCGAGCCTCGCTGAAACGGCACGACGAATGGCGCCTGTGGCTGGCGCCTGCACAGCCGCTGGGTTTGTGATCGGTGGGATTACCATGACCGGTCTTGCCGCTAAGCTGTCGTCACTCGTATTTTTAGTGACTGGCGATATTCTCTGGTTATCCATGGTGATCGCGGCGATCTTGACCATTATTCTCGGGATGGGGATGCCAACAGTGAGCTCCTACATCTTGGCGGCCGTGTTGATCGGCCCGTTGTTGATCAAGCTCGGGATCCCAGAAATGGCCGCTCACCTCTTTTTGTTGTACTTCGCGGTGTTGTCCGCGATTACGCCACCCGTGGCTGTTGCAGCATTTGCGGCGGCCTCGATCGCAGAAGATAACCCGATGCATATTTCATTCCGAGGAATGCAGCTTGGCATTGGTGCCTTTGTCTTGCCCTTCTTCTTTGTGCTTGATCCAGCGCTACTTGGGGATGGCACATGGGTCGAAGTGGTCTGGGCGACAGTGCGCGCGGCTCTGATGTTTTTCCTGATTGCCATTGCGATTGCTGGTTTTTTCCGACAGCGATTGATGTCGTGGCAACGGGTATTTATGTTGGTTTGCGTTGCGTTGATGCTGATCCCAGTGCAAATGCTTCAGATTCCAGCCTTTGTGGCTGGTGCCATTCTCATTGTGATCTTGTTTAGGGCGCCAAACCCTGACAGGGTCGCAGTGTGAATCACTCGTCGCGCACCATGAGCGCGTCATAACGATAACTTAGAGGACGATACGATGGGCGTTTTTCAAAAATCCTGTGCAGTTGCCGCGCTTGGCGTCGCACTGTCAGTCAGTTCAGTGTCTGTGAGTGCGCAGACCAACTATGTGCTCGCCGGGGCCAGCCCTGGTGGATTGTGGTCTTTGTTGGGTGTGGGCGTTGATAAGGCGCTGCGTGCCAGCAATCCCGACACAACCGTGACCTATCAAACCTCTGGCGGTGGCTTCGCAAATGCGGCACTTGTGGCGACTAATAAAGTCAACATGGGGATTATGCATGATGCTGAAGCAAAGCTTGCGGTTGAAGGCGGTGATCCTTACAAGGCGCCTGTGTCGAATATTCGGGCGATGGCTGTCATGTATAACTTCGCAGCGTTCCAGCCCATGATTTCCAAAGAATTTGCAGATCAGTATGGGGTCTACAGCTATGAGGACTTGGCTGCGAAAAAGCCGCCTGTTCGTTTGATCATCAACAAGCGCGGGAATATCGCGTACAACCAAGCGGTCGAAGTACTCGAAGCCTATGGGGTGACTTTAAAGGACATTGAGAGCTGGGGCGGTAGTGTGTTGTATGCGGGCTCCGGTGGTGCGGTTGAATTGATGAAAAACCGTCAGGCAGACATGACCACAAACAACGTTTTTGTGGGTCATTCTTCGGTGCGTGAAATCGTGAATACGATTCCTGTGATTATGTTGCCGATTCGTGATGATGTGATCCAGTCTGTACGGTCTAAAATGGGAACGCTCGACATGGTGATCCCAAAGTCAGCCTATGATTTCTTACCGGGTGACCACAAGACGCTTGCATTGACTGCGATGCTTGTTGTGAATGCAGACACGCCAGAGGATGAGGTTTATAAGATCACCAAGGCGTTGGTCACAAACATCGGAGAGATCCAGGGCGTGCACAAGGCGATGCGTGCGCTGACACCTGAAATGATGGTGGGTCAAAATGCGATTCCATTCCATCCAGGTGCTGTGAAAGCCTTTAAAGAAGCAGGATTGATGTAATCGCCTGTGCAATAAAAAAGGCCTGACACTGTCAGGCCTTTTTTTTGAGAGTTATTCGGCAGTCCATCGGATCGGGTGACAGCATCTCGGGTTGTCCAGTCTCCTCAGACATTGATGGCCGCCAGCTTAGGCGGCATCGGGATCTTTGGTGAGGGAGCGCCAGTCGGTCTCCTTCGAATGCACACCCTCATATGAACGGATGGTCCGATGCGGCGGCGTCTCTGATGTCGTGCCAATCGCAGGCTCGCCAGCTGCCACCTTCTTCGCTGCATCCACCATCAACTTTCTGAACTCAACCACGGCCATGTCAGAAGCACCCAATCGGTCGGTAGACCGATCTACAATCGCCCCCATTGAGACCCACATGACAATGTCTTGATTCGGGATGCCGGGAACACCCGTGAAGTTCCCGAGTTTCATGGCCTGACGATCTTGGCCAAATCGATTTCCGGGCTGACGATGTGACACCCAATTCGCATCCAAGTCGATGCCTGGTTGCGCATGATTAAATTTCCGCCAGTCTTCGGTTGTTGGGCAGTCCTCACCCCCCCAAGCGATGAAGTTAAACATCGAATTTTCATCGTCGATCGGGACGACCACCGTGGTCACGTTGTATGAGGAATTTGGTGGGATCAAGCACGTGAAGGGCGCGATGTATTCGGTAATCCGCAAATAATCGTGTGTCGCAGCCTGCTTAATCGGATGCCGAATTGCGGCGTAATGGAATCCGTAACTGGTTCGCTCGACGTGCAGTCGAGGTGATTTGTCTGTGGATGGACGATACCACGCCTTGTTGTCCGCGGCTGCCCCTTCGACCCGGGCTGGCACCATGTCAGACGAGTGCAGGCTGCTGGAGTGGGAGGAGTCGATCTGTCCTTCCATGATCTGTGCCCAATTCGCCGGGATCCGGATCTTGGTGACTGAGACTTGGGTATCCGCGGTTGGTGCGAAGGCGGGTGGCTGAAACTCAGGCATGTCCTCAATAGCACCTAACCATGCCCAAACGAACGCACCCCATTCTTTGGTGGGGTACGCTGGCTGCTTCACCTTGGCAGCAAGTGCACTGCTGTCAGGTTCAGACGGCATCTCAGTACATTGACCATCGGCATCAAATTTCCAGCCGTGGTAGAGACACCGCAACCCACAGTCTTCATTACGGCCATACAGGAGTGAGGCCTTACGGTGCGGACACAACTCATTCAATAAACCAACCCGGCCGTTGGTGTCTCGGAATGCCACGAGGCGCTCACCAAGCACTTCGATCAGGATCGGGGTTCCGTCCCGCTCCGGGAGTTCTTCAATCAGACAGATCGGAATCCAATGTTGCCGCATGAGTTGTCCCATAGGGGCATCACCGACCACATGGGTGAGCAGGATATTTTCGTCCACAGTGAGCATGTGCGCATCCTCTTAGTCATGTGTTAAACCGTACGTTGAATCGAATCTAAAGCGCTGATCTTGATCCACGCGTAGGAAACCCTTAGATTGCTAATGGTAATAAAAAGGGAGAACACAGGCAATGCAATCAGAGGCCTCCATGCAATTAAACGTGGTTGCGGTGCGTCCGTTGACGACAGAGATCACGGAATACCGGTTGATGCGGCCCGACGGGGGCGTTTTGCCTGCATTCTCGCCGGGTGCACACATTACAGTGACCACCCCAAACGGTGCCAATCGGCGCTACTCGTTGGTGAATGCAGGGAATGAGCCGAGTGAATATGTGATTGCGGTCAAACGAGAACGGTTGTCCCGTGGCGGCTCTCAGTCGATGCACGAGGACGTCAGAGAAGGGTCGTCTTTAACGGTCACGCTGCCGGAAAATAGTTTTCCATTGGCGTCAGCCTCTCGGTATCTCTTGATTGCTGGCGGGATTGGGGTGACACCAATTCTGGCGATGGCCCGCGAATTAGCGGCGAGTGGAGCCACGTTCGAGGTGATTTATTGCACGCGAAGCGCAGACCTCACCGCGTATGCCGATGAGTTACGTGAGATCGCGGGTGGTCGCCTGACGATTCATCATGACCAAGGCGACCCCGCGCACGTCTTCGATTTTTGGGATC
>RFUY01000056.1 GCA_009922705.1 Gammaproteobacteria bacterium | reverse complement strand
ATGCCATTGGCTTCCTACGCGCCCTTTGCGATCACAGCGGATCAAAACGGTGTTTGGGTAATCTTAAGTGAGCTTGCGGCGCACGCACGAAATCTGCGTGAGCATCCTGATTGCTCGGTTTTAATTGTCGCTGATGAAGTGGACTCAGCCCAAATCTATGTGCGTGAGCGGTGCCAGTATGAAATGGATGCCTCTTTGGTCGCGCGTGACACGCCAGATTGGCGTGAGGGCTGTGACGCGTTGCGTGCCCGTCATGGAGCCTTGGTGGAGACGCTAGAGCAGTTGGCCGATTTTCAGTTATTTCAGTTAAGACCGATCAGTGGTCGCTATGTGGTCGGGTTTGGTCGTGCCTACGCGCTGAAGCCTGCGACACTGCAGCGTGTTGCCGCGCATCTCCAAGGCCCGACAGGCCCCGTCAGAGAGAATGAACCCGCTGATTCTGACGCTGACTAGGTGACGATCAGTCCCAGACAGAAAATCCAGGGTCTCGCTGCAACAGTCCTTGTTGGCGGGCCCATGCAAAGTGGAAGGCGTGTTCTGATGGACCATGCGACCGCAGTTGGCGCAATCGACTAATACCCTCTGTCATCGTGGGCCAGCTCGTCTCATCGGCTTGCGTCCAAAGCACGGCAAGTGCCTCTCCACCGTGTAAGAACCACTCATCTCGCCGGATCATGATTGCCCGATGCGCCGGGTGATGCACGAAGGCCATGAGGAGATCGAGGGATTGCCAGGCGGATAGATTCGCGAGGTGATTTGGTCCTAGGAAGGCCACCGCGTCTGGATCAGCCCCATCATCGAGATGACGCCAGAGAAACCCGGGGCTTTCCTCGGCAATGGCATTCACTGACTCGATGGCCGCACAAAACGCAGACATTCGAGGATCCCTTGCGGGAAATTTCATGATGGAGACATTGAATTGGCAAAGCATCACACTGATCAAAACGGCTTGCTGAGACATCGGAAACCATCCAATATCTGCCGATGAAAGTCCAATCGAACTTGTTTTCTCCCGTCTTAATTGCCGCCTGTGTGGTGGTGATGTTGAGTTTTGCCATCCGCTCAAGTTACGGAGTATTCCAGATTCCGATTGCGGCGGATTTGTCCTGGCTTCGGAGCGAATTTTCCCTCGCCATTGCGATTCAAAATCTTGCGTGGGGAATTGCGACGCCGTTCTTCGGGGCCATTGCGGAACGATTTGGTGATCGCAAGGCCATTTTATTGGGGATCGTGCTCTACGCAGCAGGCTTGGTGCTGAGCGGTCTTTCGATCACGCCACTCGGGCATCAATTGATCGAAATCATTGTTGGCTGTGGCATTGCGGGCACGGGCTTTGGCGTGATCCTTGGGGTGGTTGGGCGCGCAGCCCAACCAGAACATCGCTCCCTCGCCCTTGGGATTGCGACGGCGGCCGGGAGCGCCGGACAGGTGGTGGGCCCACCGGTGGCGCAGTGGCTTCTTCAACAGATGCACTGGTCGCAAGTGTTCTTTGTCTTTGGAGCGGTCATTTTGCTGGCCGTGGCTGCCTTGCCCTTCTTGAAAACCAACTACGTTGCGACCAAGGCTGAACTCGCCGAGACCATGGGGCAGATCTTACTCAGAGCGGTTAAGGATCCAAGTTACGGCATGATCTTTGTTGGATTTTTTAGCTGTGGATTTCAGTTGGGATTCATCACTGCGCACTTCCCGGCGTTTGTGACTGAGATGTGTGCGAGTATTAGCCCGGATAGCCTCTTGGCCTCGATCGGTGTAGGGACCACGTCTGCGCTTGGCGCGTTTTCCATTGCGTTGATTGGGGTCTTCAACATCATTGGGACAATTTCTGCGGGCGCGCTTGGCAAGCACTTCACCAAGAAGTATCTGCTCGCGGGGATCTATGCGGGCCGAACGGTGATTGCGGCTTGGTTCATTATTGTGCCGATGACACCAACAACGGTGATTATTTTCTCGGTGGTCATGGGGACGCTTTGGCTGGCTACGGTCCCGCTTACCTCCGGATTGGTTGCCCATTTATTCGGCCTGAAATACATGGCCACGCTCTATGGACTTGTGTTCTTTTCCCACCAACTGGGCTCATTCATGGGGGTTTGGCTCGGTGGCACGCTGTATGACCAATTTGGGTCTTATGCGGTGGTCTGGTGGGTCGGGGTCGGGACTGGCTTGCTGTCAGTACTCATTCATTTGCCGATTCGCGAAAAGCGCGCCGAGTTAGTCCCCGCCTGACTTGGCCGTCGATTGCCCGGGGTCTTCAGTGTCTGACCAATACGATTGTCTTCGATGTTGCTGATCCCGGAATTGTTGAATACGTCGTCGTGCAGCCCGCTCTTGTTGCCCACAATAGGCTTCTAGCAAGAGCTCTGTTACTGCAAGCGTGCCGGTCATGGTGTTGATGTATTGAAGTTGGACGGGTTCGACCGCGAGGGTGATGCTCGCGCAGCGTGCGAGCGGTGAGTTGAGGCTGTCTGTAATTGCGATGATCCGGGTGCCGGGTTGAGCGCCTCGTTGAGCCAGTTCGATCATTTGTGCGGTATAGGGTGCGACTGAAAATAAGATCAGAATGTCGTCTTCCCCGGTCATTTGCAGGTAGTCGAGTGCCAGCGGGAGTGCGTTTGGAATGAGGTGGATGAGGGGGTTCACCATTTTTCCCATGTAGGCTAGGTAGTGCGCGAAGCTGTAGGCACTCCGAAACCCCCCAACATGAATTTGGCTGGCATCCATCATCAGCGCCGCGGCGTGCTCGATCTGCTGTGGCAGGCTATGCTCAGTCAGGCGCTCGACCTGCTTGAATTGCCCCAGGTGACTTTCACCAAGCCCGGGTTGTGGCCATGCGGTGGCTGGTGGTTTGACAGACTCTGCGGTTTGAGTCGCCCGAAATGAGTCTCGGAAGGCGCGATAATTTGAATAGCCAAGCGCCTCGATCATTCGCATGATTGTGGAAGGCGTGACGCCTGCTTTTGATGCGAATTCGCGAACCGTCAGAAATGGCAGGTCATTCGAATGACGGATCGCATAGGCCGCCGCACGCTGCTGAGTGCGTGGTAGCTGATTCAGATAGGCCAGAATATGGGCGCGACTCATCGGATCTCTTGGTTCATTACATGTATAGAATTTTCTGCATTTTGGTACAAATGTACCTAAAAATTGCAGGAGTGGTACAACTCATTGCACCATAACTGTCGCAAATTAATGCGCTGAGAATAATCAAGGAGTTCACATGAAGCTAAGAGATCTAGCCTTGGCGGCAGTCACGGCGACTGGCCTGATGGCAGGAAGCGCGAGTGCGCAACAATTTATTTCAATCGGAACAGGGGGTGTCACGGGGGTTTACTATCCCACGGGTGGCGCAATTTGTCGGTTGGTGAACAAAGATCGAAAGACCCATGGCATTCGCTGTTCAGCTGAGTCGACCGGTGGATCTGTTTACAACATCAATACCATTCGGGCCGGTGAGCTTGAGTTTGGAGTCGCGCAGTCAGATTGGCAGTATCACTCCTACCGTGGGACATCAAAATTTGCGGATCAGGGCGCGTTTACAGACTTGCGTGCGGTCTTCTCAGTCCACCCAGAGCCCTTCACCCTCTTGGTTCGCTCAGGCACGAACGTCACGAAGTTTGAGGATCTCAAGGGTCTGAAAGTGAATGTGGGGAACCCAGGATCAGGGCAGCGCGCAACGATGGAAGTTGTGATGGATGCTTTCGGCATGACCATGAGTGATTTTGCCGTGGCTGCCGAGCTCAAGGGCTCAGAAATGGCGCAAGCGCTCTGCGATGGAAAGATCGATGCAATGATTTACACCATCGGTCATCCAGCGGCAGCAATCACTGAAGCAACCAATACCTGCGGTGTTGATCTGGTCTCCGTTCGCGGTGCCCCAATCGACAAACTTGTTGCTGACAATTCGTTTTATCGTGTCGCGACAATTCCTGCCGGAACTTACAAGGGCAACGACAGCGACGTCACGACCTTTGGTGTGGGCGCCACCTTTGTGACTTCGGCCACTGTGTCTGAAGATGTGGTGTATACCGTAGTGAAGGCAGTCTTCGACAATTTTGCTGACTTCAAAAAGTTACATCCTGCTTTCTCGGCCTTGAACGAATCCGAGATGATCAAGGACGGGCTATCCGCTCCTCTGCATGCAGGCGCCGTGAAGTACTATAAAGAACGCGGTTGGATGTAAAAGACTGTGACCGGGGAGCGTTCGCTCCCCGTGTCGTTTGTCAGTGGATACTGTAGCGTGCACATCGAACACAATGTCCGTTTGAGTCAGCCGGCCGTGCGCCGATGTGTGCTTGGACTCTGCTTTCTCTGGTCGTTATTTCAGGTGTACACGGCCAGTGCCATTCCTTTTGTATTGTCCGATTGGTTTGGACTCAATCTCGTCTTTAATAACCAAGAAGTTCGACAAATTCATCTCGCATTTGCGATGGCCTTGGCTATGTTGATCTATCCGTTGCGTACGGCAGATCGTGAATCCGTGCCATGGCTCGATTGGATTGCAGCAGGCATCGCTGCCCTGTGTTGCCTGTACTTACTCTGGTTCAAAGATCAAATTGCAGACCGATCTGGTCTTCCAATCACTGCAGACCTGTGGGTGTCGGGAATAGGGCTAGTCATGCTGGGCTTGGCGTTGTTTCGCGCCCTGGGATTACCACTGTTAGTGGTCAGTTCTGTGTTCCTCCTATACGTCTTCTTTGGTGATCAACCGTTCCTACCAGAGACGATGCAGTGGAAAGGGGCCTCCTTAAACAAGGCGTTGTGGCATTTTTGGATGCAGACCGAGGGCGTGTTTGGCGTGGCGCTTGGCGTTGCCTCCTCGATGATTTTTTTGTTCGTCTTGTTTGGTGCGCTGCTTGAACGCGCTGGTGCGGGGCTGTACTTCATTCAGTTGGCGTATTCGCTGCTTGGGCACCTGCGGGGCGGTCCTGCGAAAGCGGCTGTGGTGGCGTCTGGGCTGTCTGGGATTTATTCGGGGTCATCCATCGCGAATGTGGTGTCAACGGGGACCTTTACGATCCCGCTGATGAAACAAACTGGATTTAGTCCCGAGAAGGCGGGTGCCGTTGAAGTGGCCGCATCAACAAATGGGCAGTTGACGCCGCCGGTGATGGGCGCCGCCGCCTTTCTTATCGCAGAGTTCACCGGTGTGTCGTACACCGACCTGATTCGCCATGCGCTATTACCTGCGCTCGTCTCCTATATCGGGTTGATGTACATCGTGCATCTCGAGGCCGTTAAGCTCGGACTGCAGGGTATGCCGAGCTCGAACCGAGCATTGCCATGGTTACAGCGGTATACCGCGGTCTTAGCTGGCTTTTTCGGTGTCGCACTGTTGGGTGGATTGGTCCATCTGGGCTTGGGCTGGACGCAACGACTTGCGCCGGGATTGTCGATTTGGCTGGGTGTCTGCGTCTTTGTTGGTCTCTATCTTGGCAGTCTTTGGCTCGCGGCTCGGCATCCAGATGTCGAGGAACTTGATCATCCAGACGCATTTCAGACGGTCATGCCCGCGCGGGAAATTCTCCCTCGTGGATTACACTATTTGGTCCCGATTGCGGTGTTGTTGTGGTGCATTCTGGTCGAGCGTTTATCGCCCACATTATCTGCATTCTGGGGGACCCTTGCCATCACCACAGTGATCTTGACCCAAACTGCATTGAAGCGGTGGTTCCGCGGTCATGGTTTTGAACTGAGTCAATTAACACTTGGGGTTCGCCAGGCCGTCGCAGGCATGATTCAAGGGGCTGAAAACATGGTCGGGATTGGTGTTGCGACAGCCGTCGCGGGCATCATCATCGGCACAGTCTCGTTAACGGGCGCCCATCAGGTGATTGGTGAACTTGTTGAGGCCCTGTCCGGCGGCAGCTTGATTGCCATGTTGCTGCTCGTCGCGGTGATGAGCCTAATCTTAGGGATGGGCTTGCCGACCACAGCCAATTACATCGTGGTGTCGTCGCTAATGGCCCCGGTGATTGTCAGTCTTGGCGCGCAATCAGGGCTTTTTGTCCCGTTGGTTGCGGTGCACTTGTTTGTGTTTTATTTCGGGATCTTGGCCGATGACACGCCACCGGTGGGGTTGGCCGCATTTGCTGCGTCTGCAATCAGCCAAGGTGACCCGATTCGTACCGGGATTCAGGGATTCACCTACGATATCCGGACAGCCATTTTGCCGTTTCTGTTTATTTTTAATACTGAGTTGCTGCTGATCGACGTCACTTGGTTGAAGGGGCTCTCGATTTTTGTCATTGCGGCGGTGGCGATGATGTTGTTTGCTGCAGCAACGCAAGGGTTTTGGTTAACTCGCTCTAAGCTCTGGGAGACCGTTGGACTCCTTCTGGTTGCATTCACTTTGGTTCGTCCTGGCTATTGGATTGATCAATTGCAGCCACCCTGGATCGCGCAGTCATTGGAGCCTGCAACGCTTGAGACGCCGGTCTACTCTGGGTCAGTTCAACTGGTGTTTGAGGGCCCCGATTTTGATGATATCGAGCGTGAGACGCGCTATGTGCTTCTCACATCGATCCCAGAGGGTGAGGGGTTGATTGCGTTCTTGGAGACGCAAGGGCTTGTTTTACAGGTGTCAGATGGGGTTGCCACCCTCGATGAACCCTTCCCTGGAACCAACTATTTTCAAGATCTTCAACGATTTGATTTTTACGGCGATCGGCCAGTGACCTTGACGATGCTCTCCGTACGCAATATGTCGCAATGGACAAAAGAGTGGATGTATCTGCCTGCATTTTTCCTCTTACTGCTGATTCTTGGCTCACAGCGATCGCGGGTCGCACGCGAGGTTGTCCATGCCTAGTCCATCCCATGTTTTCCCTCGGAATCCTCGCATTGAGTTACCCACAGCTGTCAGTGGTCATGGCTGTTGGCTTGTCGATGCGAACGGAACACACTATCTAGACGCCTCTGGTGGCGCCGCGGTGAGTTGTTTGGGGCATTCGCCAAAGGCTGTGATTGATGCGACCTGTCAGCAATTGCAGCAGCTAGCGTATGCCCATACCAGCTTTTTTACCTCTGATCCCGCTGAGCGGTTGGCCGCACAACTCGTCGAGCAGTCTCCAGATGGACTTGATTGGGTTTATTTTGTGTCCGGTGGCTCCGAGGCGATCGAAGCTGCAATTAAGCTCGCGCGACAGTATTTTTTAGAAATCGGGCAGCCGGATCGCGCGCATCTCATCGCGCGACGTCAAAGCTATCATGGCAATACGCTTGGGGCGCTCGCCGCCGGCGGAAATCAATGGCGGCGTCGGCAGTTCGAACCCCTGCTTTCCCCCCATATCAGCCATATCAGCCCCTGCCATTATTGGCGTTGGGGTGAGCCGGGAGAAAGCCCAGAAGCCTATGGTCGGCGAGTCGCCGATGAATTAGAGGCGGAAATTTTACGTGTGGGTCCAGAGCGTGTGGCGGCCTTTCTTGCCGAGCCGGTGGTCGGTGCGACGATGGGTGCGGTCCCCGCCGTTGCGGGCTATTTTCGCCGAATCCGGGAAATCTGTGACACCTATGGCGTGTTACTCATCCTTGATGAAGTGATGTGCGGGATGGGACGTACCGGATCATTATTTGCGTGCACTGATGAGGCGATCGTTCCAGATATTGTGTGTATTGCGAAGGGGCTTGGCGCGGGGATTCAGCCAATTGGAGCGATGCTGTGTCAGGATGCGATTTATCGTGCAATTGTTGAAGGCAGCGGATTTTTTCAGCATGGCCACACCTATATTGGGCATCCAACAGCCTGTGCAGCAGGATTGGCGGTTCTGCAGGAGATTGCAAATCCTGAGCGCTTAAAACAAGTGCGTGATCGGGGCAACCAACTCCAGCAGACGTTGAGTGCACGGTTAGCCCAGCATCCGTTGGTGGGAGATATTCGAGGTCGCGGTTTATTTGTTGGATTAGAACTGGTGTCAGACCGGCTCACAAAGTCTCCACTGAGCCCTGACCTCAAAATTGCAAGTCGTTTGAAAGCGGCAGCGATGGCGCATGGGCTGATGTGCTATCCGATGTCTGGCACGATTGATGGACATGCGGGCGATCATGTCTTGCTGGCTCCTCCGTTCATTATTTCGGAAGACGAAATCGAACTTCTCGCGGACCGCTTGGTGCTTGCAATGAATCAAGTTTTACCAACGCACGCGGCCTGCGCATGACACCAATGATCATGGTGGCGCCGAATGGTGCGCGACTGATGCCAGAGACGCATGCCGGTGTCCCGATTACTGATGCGTCCTTAATTGAGGAGGGACGTCGTTGTTTCGTGGCAGGTGCACAGGCGTTGCACGCGCATCTCCGTGATGCAGAGGGCGGGCATCTCCTCGATGCGAAACGCTATCACGCTCTTGTTTCTGCGTTTGCCGATCAAGTACCTGGCCTAAACATTCAGGTGACCTCCGAAGCGGCTGGGCGTTACTCATCAGAGGATCAAATAGCGCTTCTCAATCGCTTACATGTCCCCTGGGTGTCTCTGTCGATCCGTGAAATCTCGCGTGACCAGTCGGTTTCTCGACTTGCTCAGTTTTTTGCAGCGCTGCCTGAAACGCTTCAGATTCAGTTCATTCTGTACGATGAGGCGGACGTTGTTCAGTTACAGGCATTGTTCTCTGAAGGAGTGTTGGGTCAGAGACCCCTTGATGTTCTGTATGTGTTGGGTCGCTACACGGAGCACAGAGAGAGTTCACCGGAGATGCTTGATCCATTTTTGCGCGCTGTGATGCGTTGTGGATTAGCACCGTGTATTCGATCACAAATGGTCTGTGCGTTTGGCCGTCAGCAACTTGACGTATTGTGTGCGGCTGCGAAGGCAGGGCTTGACCTGCGGGTTGGCTTTGAAAATGGAATTTGGCGGCGAAATGGCGCTGTCGCCTCCGGTACCGCTGAGCTTGTGTCTGAGTTGCGAGACGCACTCGGATGATTATTGCGCTGCACAGCGACGACTGCCATCCGCTTACCCCACATTACCCCCGTCCGATGTTGCACAGCAACGTGCGGCTTGTGCGAACGTCTGGGTTCGACTTTGGCCTATTTATTGCAAAATTAGTCCAAGGGTGCTGCCCGAATCCTGGGAATGTGCACTGTTTAACAAGGGTTTGAGGAGAACATGATGCGTTCATTGGTGGTTTTGTTGAGTACACTCGTGCTCAGTTCTGGTGCACTTGCACAGACCGCGATTAAGTTTGCACTGGATTGGCGCTTTGAGGGTCCGGCCGCGCCGTACTTCGTCGCAATCGATAAGGGCTACTATGCGGAGGAAGGGTTAACGGTCTCGATTGATCCAGGTTCTGGCTCTGTGGAAGGCATCAATCGGGTCGCGAGTGGGGCCTATCAACTCGGGTTTGCAGACATCAACTCGTTGGTGAAATTCCGGGACAATCCGGTAAACGCACCGATTCAGGCCGTGCAAATGGTATATGACACGCCTGCCTTCGCCATTATCACGATGAAGCGGACAGGAATCGCTGGTCCGAAAGATCTGGAAGGAAAGATCTTGGGTGCGCCCGCACCGGATGGCGCCTATGCCCAATGGCCAATTTTTGTCGCAGCCAATGGCATTGACGCCTCCAAGGTGAAAATTGAGAACGTCGGATTCCCAGTCCGTGAGCCGATGTTGGTGAAGGGAGATGTGGACGCGATCACTGGATTCTGGTTCTCGTCCTACATGAACTTGAAGGCCAATGGCGCCAAGGACGACGACATCGTAGTGATGTTGATGAAGGATTTTGGCGTTGACCTCTACGGGAACGTCATTATTGTGAATCCAGAGTTTGCCAAGGCAAACCCAGCGGCGGTGAAAGGCTTTGTGAAGGCGACAATTCGTGGCATTCAAGAGACCATTCGGAATCCTGAGGCGGCGATAGATGCCTTATTGAAGCGCAATCAAATCGCCAATCGTGCCGTTGAACTAGAGCGGCTGAAGTTGGCATTGGATCGGAATTTCGTCACAGAGGCGACCCGCGCCAATGGGTTTGGAGCGGTCGACATGGCGCGCCTTGGCCGTTCGATTGATCAGATCGGATTGACGTTTAATTACACCAATAAGCCATCGGCGGATGCGATTTTCACCTCCGCATTTTTGCCACCAAAAGCGGATCGTTTGGTGCCCTAACTCGTGGCTCCGGGGTACGCCCCGGAGCACTTGAGAGACTGATTGACATAAGGAAATAGGCATGGAGCCACTGGTGGTGTTGGATTCGGTCTCCATGGTGTACGGAAAGGGCGCGACTGCAGTTCCGGCCATTGAAGATATTTCGCTATCCATTAATCGTGGGGAATTTATCGCGGTGGTGGGGCCTTCAGGCTGTGGGAAGAGCTCATTGATGAAGCTGATCAGTGGGCTGCATCCAGCGGCCGCCGGTCAGGTGGTCATCGACAATGTTGTCGTAGATCGGCCACTTAAGTCAGTTGGGATGGCCTTTCAAAACAGCAATCTACTGCCCTGGCGGACCTGCGTGGAGAACGTCTTGCTGCCTTTGGAGATTGTTCCCCCGCATCGCCAACGG
>RFUY01000055.1 GCA_009922705.1 Gammaproteobacteria bacterium | reverse complement strand
AGGGTCGCTCCTAGCAGGTGTGTCTTATAACCATAGAGATATCGTCTTCCAGAGAGACCGCGACTATTCGTTCTCGGATAATTCGATTTCGAGTTTTTCCAACGAGTTCTATAACGCCATCGCGACCGGGACAGGACTGTACGGGTTCCGGGCAGGCTCTCGGTATATCAACCCCACTTACGGCTCAGCAGTCCCCGGCGGTTGCGACGGTCGAGGTTTTGTGCAGGTGGGCTCGGGGTCGTCGACCCGCTGCTTCTACAACTACTCTCTGGAAGGAGCGTACGAGGCCGAGATTGGTAATACCTCCCTTTTTGCACGCGGGCAGTATGAGATAAACGACGATTGGACCACCTACCTCAACACCTCGATTTCGCGGGTTAAGAGCTTCGGTCGTTATGCGCCCGTTCCCTCGTCCCCGTGGCCGGGCGGATCAATTTTTGTTCCGCGCGAATCGCCGAACCATCCGGCCAACCGATTCCCAGATGCCGGGTACCCAGACGCGCCGCTGTTTATGCGACATCGGTTCGCGGCCCTTGGAAACCGCGATAGCTTTACGGATGGCCAAACCTATTCCGTTGAGTGGGGCGTAGAGGGTCAGCTAGGCGATATTGATGTGAACGCAGGGATTCGCCGTGTGGACTCGCAGTATTACGACCTAGGTCGTAACTATGTTGTGGGTGGCTTAGCCCAGCAGGCGATCTCCTCTGGTGCGTACAACATTTACGATCCGTTCGGTAATCCACGGTCCGTTCTTGACGGCATGATTGCGACGATCAATCGCGATGCGAAGTTCTTGGCGCGTGAGGCCTATGTGAACCTCTCGACAGAGCTGTTTGAAATGCCTGCCGGATCGGTCGCTCTTGCGGTGGGCGCTGAGTATCGTGAAGAGGAGTACAAAGATATTTACGACACGCTGCAGTCCTCTGGCCAGATCGTCGGGTCATCAGGTAACTCAGCGTTCGGCGGGCGCAGCTCGAAGGCGTACTACGCTGAGCTGGCAGTGCCGGTAGCCAAGAGCATTGAAGCTAGCTTAGCCATTCGTAACGACCGATACAGCGATTATGGCGATGATTTGTCACCGCAAGTCGCTCTCCGTTGGACGCCAATGGATTCGCTGGTTCTGCGTGCAAGTTATGGTGAAGGTTTCCGCGCGCCGACGCTGGATATCGTGTCTGCTCAGCCGGCTTTCAGTGCCGCTTCCGTGGCAGACCCACAAACTTGTACTGCGTTCGGCTTGGCTCCGACATGTACTACCCAGGTCACGACCTACTCGATTGCGAATCCAAACGTGGAATCCGAAACGTCGGAGCAGTTTGGTTTCGGGGTGGTGTGGGATCCAGTCGACTGGCTCAATGTCAAAGCTGACTACTGGAACATCAAGCTGACAAACCAAGTGTCGTTCGTCAGCATCAGTACGCTCATCCGTTGTCTCGAGTTAGGAACCGGGCTTTGCCCGTCCGGCTTGAGCTTCCTCCCCGTGACCGCCGTGCCCCCCGATGCGTCACTCGGTTTGGGTTTTGCGCGTGCGCCAGCAGGAGAAATTCTCTACGGGCAGACTGGGTACGCCAACCTCGGTTTCACCAAGACCGATGGTATCGACTTGAATGTTCGTGCCCAGTTTGACTTGGGTGATTGGGGACGTCTCAGCTCACAACTTTTGATGAGCCGCACTCTGGACTATTCTGGTGCATCGGGTACCAATGTTGTCGACTCTCCGAGTGTTCCGGAGGAGCGTGGAACGTTATCCAATACTTGGTCCTACGGCGATTTCTCACTCACGTGGAATATCAAGTACATCGCATCAACGCGGTCAACGCAGGCTGACTTTATTGATGCGTTTGGGCCAGATGCAGATTATGGATACGCATTGCGGCTACCCTCTTGGGTGACCCATGATCTGCAGCTTAACTGGAATACCCCGTGGAACGGTCGGTTGACCTTGGGTGCTCTCAACGTAGCGGATAAAGATCCTGTCGTAGATCCGTTTGACCCGACTGGGCGTGGTTACGATCAAAGCCTGTACAACGGTTACGGTCGGGTCTTGTATTTCCGTTTGATGCAGAATCTCTAATCGGTTCGAAACCGTTTGAAGTACGAAGAGGGGGGGCTTTTGCCCCCCCTCTTTGTTTGCAGGGATGAGGATTGTGGCAACTTCACAAATGGCAGAGCCTACCCTCGGGCGTCGACGACTCGCTTGGACCCGTTATTGGGCTGAGGGCGATTTGCATTCTTTGGGCACATCTTTTCCAGGGAATTACGCCGACTCGATCGGCACCTATTGGCAAGCCGAATTTGCGGTGTGTAAAACTGGCGCGCAAATACTTGATATCGGCTGCGGCAATGGGCCACTGGCTAAGCTTTTGGTCGATTTAGATCCCAGCAGCGGACCATCATTGACCGGAATTGACCTCGCAAACCCTACTCCTCGTTGGCTCTCGCAGCAAAGTGATTCTGTTAAAGCTCGCATCCAATTTCATGGCGGTGTTGCTGCAGAGAAATTACCCTTCCCTGATAATGCCTTCGATCTCATCGTTAGTCAGTTTGGAATCGAGTACTCCGAGCTCGAAACCAGTCAAGCTGAAGTGGTGCGAGTCCTAAAGTTAGATGGGCGTATCGCGTTATTGATTCACCACTCTGAGTCGCTGCCTGTGGTTGCGTCGAAGCATGAGCTTCGCCATCTGAGTTTTTTAGAACAGATTGGATTTCTCAATATTGTTGAAAAAATGATTCCATATATGTCGAAGTTAGCAGCACTACAAAAAGCGCGGGCATTGAACGACGATCCATCTGCAAAGGAAACTCGGTGTCTATTTGATGAAGCCGAGGCATTAATCGAAAAGCGTAGTCATACAGAGCCAATTCCAGATCTTTTAGTTGATACGCGTATTTGTGCGCGCGAATGTTTCCGCCTTGCTGCTCAGGCAGGAGTGCAACCTGCTATAGCGAGATTGTCGCAATACCGTACTTTCCTGCGGGATAGTGAGATACGTCTGGCGGAGTTAATTAAGAGTGCGCAGGATGAGAAGGGCGTTCATAGAATACAAGCACGATTTTCAGCGCTACGAGAAAAACCCGTACAGATTTCTCCAACCCCCTTGCTTGTAAATGACCATATTTTTGGTTGGGTGCTTCGAGCGTAATGTCACTCGAGCATTGGCAGGCATTTTTGCAATCTGGCGCTCTTGCGTCCTGCCCTACAGCTGATGGACGACGATATGACAAAGAAATTGAATCCGACTGGGCGAGATTCTTTGCCGCTCTTCCAAAAGGAGCACGAATACTAGACGTTGGAACCGGGAATGGTCCAGTTTTATTGATCGCAAAGCAGACCAGTTTAAAAGAAGGCCTTAACCTTGAGCTTCACGGGACGGATCGCGCCGATATCGATCCTGAGCGATTCGTGGCAGATTCAGGGGATCAATTTCAGAACATCACTTTTTATCCAAGTAGCCCCACAGAGCAATTGCCTTTTGAAGACGGCGTCTTCGATGCAGTGATTGGTCAATATGCTCTTGAATATGGTGTGGGCGATAAGAGCGTTAGCGAAATCGCTAGAGTACTAAAGGGTAATGGAGTGACCCGATTTGTAGTCCACCATGAATCCTCGATAGTGGTAGCGAACGCCAGGGAGTCAAGTGAGTATGCGCGATGGATTTTAAACGAGCTGCAAGTTTATCGACGGCTAGAGCAATTTCTGCACATGGAGCGAATCAAATCGCCACAGACTGACAAAGGGTACGCACGCCTTGAGAAAGTCGGTCGGCAGATGTACGACCAGCTGAGGCTTTCGCCGAATAGTCATATTTTGCGAGTGACGCTTGAGGCGGTTCAGAACTTTTTAGACAAGAGGTATCAGCTCAGCGCGACTACACTGACGTCGGAATTGAAGACCAAGCGGCAGACGTTAGAATTAGCGCTGGCGCGTATGCAAGATTTATTAAGTCACGCGTGTAGTACTGAGGATATAAGTAACTACGAGCGTTATGCTCTAAGCTCGGGTTTGGAGATTCGCGCCCGTACCCTTCAGTATCATGATGAAAACTTAGTAGGATGGGTTCTGGAGTGGCGCCGAAACGGAGAGTAGCTCTAGAGGAGGCGCTTATTCGATTGAGAGTCTCTCTCACTAGGTTAGATTTGAGGCTGGAATATTATCTGGCATCGCACCCGCCAACTTGAATTTGGCATTAAACGCAACCGTGATGCGTGCGCCGTCGGCGGTGTACGGACGAACCTCGTGAAGAAGCCACGACGGAAACAGTAATAATTGTCCTGCAGTTAAACGAATTTCTCTGGGTCCGTAGTTATACCCCCCCATCATTCGAACCACTGCCATGTCCATAAACATAGTGTTCATGGCAAAGGGACTAACAAAGCTAAGAAGGCCGTTGGTACTGTCGACATCGGAGTGCTGTCCTGGATCTACGCAATAGATTCCAGACCAGCTGTGTAGCGCGTGATTATGGATCGGAAAGTATCCTCCACGACGCGTGATATGAAACCAGGATTCAACCGCAATATGAAGATTTTTCAGCATATCCACGGTATAGCTATTGAGCTGGCCTACCACTTGATAGAGCTGCTGATAGCAGAAAAGCCGTAATGCTTGAATCGCGGGTTGAGTTGAGTCGAAAAGCTGGAAATGGCTCTCAAACACCTCGCCATTTCGATTCACCATCGGCTGTTGATTCTTCTGAGAATCCCCTTGTGACTCAAGTTCAAATAGGTGTTTACTGAGCTCTGCGTTCAAATCGCCGGCATCAGGATATAGCACCGACGCAAACGGCACAGCAAAAATCGGCTCGATGGTAGACTTAACTTCGCTCATAACGCCCTACAGGTTATTAAAATAACAGCTTAGTCTTCAAGGCGGAATCTAACAACATATCGATACAAAAATGCCATATCCAACCGACCAATTCGAGTCTCATCGGGACGCCGCATTTCACTCGTTGAAACGCGGAGAGCTCGAAAACGCAAAACGTCAATTTACGGACCTCGTTACCGCCGGCTCGAAGGATCCGCAAGATCAGTTTGGTTTGGCAATGGTTTACTACAATCAGAGGGAGTGGGAGGCCTGTGCTGACCATCTTGGTTCAGCCTGTCAACTCCAGCCCGGCTTCGTGCATGCATGGCTATACCTTGGCGTAGTTGAGGAACAACGGGGAAAAATCCGTGCTGCCTCTAGTGCCTATCTGAGGGCTGACCGATTAATGTCGGGGTCAGATCCATCTACCATCCCCGCTGAGGTCCGAGCGCTACTTGGACGAGGTTCAAGATTGTTAGGGGATGAGCTTTTTGCTGTGATCTCTTCAGACCTGGCAGAGGTCATCCGTGATTATTCTCCACAAGCGATTCAGCGGATAATCCATGCCGCCGAAATGTTTTGTGGCAAAAGACAGATCCGATATGCCCATCCTCGTTTACGCCCCGGGTTATTTTACGTGCCCGATCTGCAACCTCGTCCATTTTTCTCTCGGGATGACTTTGACTGGGTTAATGATGTAGAGGCATCTACTGGAGTCATCCGTGAAGAGTTAATGGTTGGGTTACAAACCATGCAGGGCTTCGAGCCATATGTTCAGTACGCTGCAGACTCGCGCGAGGCTCAGGTATGGTCAAGTTTGAATAACTCAATGTCTTGGTCCACGCTGCATATCGCGCGACACGGAAAATTACTGGAGGACTCATGCGCCCGTTTCCCAAAGACATTTGGCTTAATTAATGCAATACCAGATTTACATGATGTTCCTGGCTACGGTCCAGAAATTATGTTTTCAATTCTCCATCCAAAAACCAAAATACCAGCGCATCGTGGAAGCGTAAATGGACGCTTGGTCGCCCATCTACCACTTATTGTTCCGTCAAACTGTGGTTACCTGCGGGTCGAAGAGCAAAAACATGAGTGGGAAGAGGGGAAGCTATTAATTTTTGATGATACCTTTGATCACGAGGCAATTAATGAGAGTGAAAATTTGCGAGTCGTCCTAATATTTGACTTATGGAATCCCCAATTAACAATCCCGGAACGTCTTGCTTTCCAGAAAGTATTAAATGCTGCCTCTCGATTTGAAGCAGATTTGATTCAAGAATCATCCACAACTTGAGTGAGTCGGGCGATGAAAAAATATATCATAACTTCAGTGATTTTATTTCATTCTTTGATAACAAGTGAAGTAAGCTCGCAAAATAAGAATTTAGAGATCCCGTCCAACATATTTAAGGCTGCAGGCCTAGAGAAATTATCGGAATCAGAGCGCGAAGTTCTAATCAATTGGATAATAGAAGAAAAAATGGATATGGCCGATATCGAATCCGTTAACAAAGAAAAGAATTCGTCTAACCAATCCGAGCCTGTATTGGTGGACAATAATACGAGTGAGCCTGAACAAAAGAGTGAACTATTCCCGCGTGTATTCGGAGACGATGAGCTCATATCATCTCGTATCATTTCCGACTTCACTGGCTGGAACGGCCGAACAACTTTCGTACTAGAAAACGGTCAAACCTGGCAGCAGCGGATGGATGGCAATTATCGCTTTACGGGCGCTGATACTCGAGTCACCATCAAGCGAGGCTTTATGGGTTTATACAGAATGGAGCTAGTTGCGACCGGGCGCTGGATTGGCGTCCGACGGGTCGACTAATTTCTGAGCCGTGTTCAAGGGTATTCGCTTATCAGTTGGCTTAAGTATCGCGAATACGGCATCCATACTTTACCCCGATCGTTACGAATTCCATCGCGCACCATGACGCTACTTGCAGTGGCAACAGGCCCTGTACGCGAGCTAACCGAGACCATTGCAGGTTCATAACTGAGTTTGAGAAAGCTCGTCATACGTTTCGCCGTTAGTTCGGGTGCACTCGTTAGATCGTGGTAGTTAACATCTAAAATTCTGCTCGGGAATTGTCGTCGCCAATAGTGCATTAGCTGATTAAATGCTCGTTGATGATTGATGAAATCTAATTGACTGTAAGAATAGGGAGCCGCGTGCGAGAATAGGGTTCTGAGACTCGAAAATCCAACATCAATTGGATCTCGGGCCAGACATATAAATTTACTGTCGGGAAGGGCTCTGGCAATAAATCCCAAATTAAAATAATTAGAGGGAAGTTTATCCGTGACAAATCGTTTTCCTTGGCTCCGCCATGAGAGTCCTCGGCAAAAATTTCGACCTATTGCCTCATAATTCAAATCATTTCGACAATCCACTAGTCTTTGATCGAGCTCAAAAGAAAAATGAATTTTACTCGCGCGTCTGAGTTGCGCGCGGATATCATACGTCTCGCCACCAGGTGCGACAAGACTATGCCCAGCAAGAATTTGCTCGACCAGAGTTGTGCCTGATCGGTGTAAGCCAATAATAAAAATCGGGCAGATCGTCTCACTGTTGCGTTCTGCTAAGGGGTGAGTACCCCAATCGTCAACAGACATGAGAGCTTCAAAAAGACGTAATTGATTTAACTTTGACGTACAAGCGCTATCGAGTGCTGACCAGGCCGCATCAAACTCACCGAGCTCATGCAACTCGTTATGCAGAGCATAATTTAGCCATATCGTACTGTCAGAGTCAGGATACTGGATAGTGAGACTTTTTAATTGATCGATACGCTTTCCTGGTTCCGGTTGCCGTAAACGCGAGAGTAACCACCATGCGCCGGGATCATTTGGTATTAGTTTCAATACGCGTCCACATAGCTCGGCAGCGGCGCCGATGTCTCCAAAAAAAGTACGTAGGGTGGCTAATGCGTACAGGCTTGGCGGATGCGACTCGTCACGCAACACGCCAGCCTCAGCAAACTTTAGTGCCTCGTTATAGGCGCCAGCACCAGTTAAGAGATGTGAAACTTGTGACAAGGAAGCCGCAGAATCCCAAAAGTTTGGAGGTATCTGAGCGCAGACCTGTATCATTAATCCTGATTCGCTTAGTTCGGACAAAATCCTCAACAGCCTCAAGCAGGTCCTGGGGCTATCAATATGACCAGTCAGTGCACGTTCTAAAAATTGACGCGCAAGCGCATTATTTTCTGAGAAAAGTTCTATTTCCGACTTAAATAGCAGGGCTGAGCTATCGTCGGGACGCGCAGATAGTGCAACATCCAATCGCGCAGCCGCGGTAATAAAGTCTTTATTTTCGATTAAGTTTTCGATTTCGTTTATAGACTTTATATCCATATAAATAGGTTATAAATAGGCTTATTCGGAAAAAGCGTGGCCGATATTTGTATCAAGGAAATCTAAAACTGAGGAAAATAATTCCACATTATTTTGCGGAACTTGGAAGCCGTGCCCTTCTTTTTCTTTTATGAATACTTTATTAGGGGTTTTCCCAGCTTTTTTCATTTGCTCGATCAAGTAATTCATTTGTTTTATAGGGACTCTTTGGTCCTTTCCCCCATGGACAAGCATGATTGGTACATGGAGTCGGTCAATGTTATATGCGGGCGATTGAACGCGCTGCTCGGCCTCTGTTAGCGGTAAAATACGTTGCTGATATGCACGCCCCGCGGCTGTCTTCGGAACATCGCCTGCTTCAAACATCATCGGTAAGCTATACACCCCCACATAGCCGATCGCACAGCGATAGAGGTCAGGCTGCCTGATTGGGCTCATGAGGGCGGCGTAGCCGCCGTAACTGCCGCCAAAAATACAGATTCGATCAGGATGAGTTAACTTCGATTCGATTGCCCAGCGAACGCCATCGGTTAAATCATCCTGCATACTGGTGCCCCAATTCCGATAACCGGCGCGTTCGAATGCCTGTCCATAGCCACCTGAGCCTCTGAAGTTGATCTGTAATACCCCGTAGCCGCGTGTGGCTAACGCCTGTACTGAGGGATCAAACTCCCAGACATCTCGTGGTCCATGCGGACCGCCGTGTACCAGCACTACGGTCGGTAACGGGCCGCGATTACTGTCCGGAGGTGACGTAAAATATCCATGGATAAGTTGCCCGTCGCGAGCAGTGAAACTGAAAGGTTGGGTGGATCCCATTTTTTCGGGATTAATCCATGGGCGGGACGCTAAAAGATACTTTGCAGTACCAGTGTCACGATTGAATAGGTAGTATTCACCTGGATCGTTATCGGCGAACACACGAAAAACTCTAAATTTTCCGTCCTCGGACGAGTTGCCAAATTGAATACCTTTATTTGGAAAGGCTTTCTCAAGCCCTATTAATATCTTTGATTCTGGATGAGTAGTATCAATAAAATCCCATCGTGGACGGTCTGGTAAGTACGCGATAGCCAGTAAGCTTTTACCATCGCTACTTTCTATCCAGTCTACTGGGTCTGATACGGGATCTTGGCTGATGACGCTAGTTTCACCGGTTTCTGGATCACGAGAAATGATCGTCCGTGGCTCTCCCTCTTTACTGCTCTGAAAATACACCCGTTTGTTTTTCGCGTCGAAGCTAATTGGAAGGAGCGTTTCATCTCCTCCTAAAGGTGTCTCAGCTATAACGGTCCACGAGTCCTGATCCCTACGCAAGGTTCGAATGACATTATTTTTAACGCGACCTATCGCGTACCGTATATTCTCCTCGTGGTCTAAGATGAATGAGCCAAAATCTAATGGAGCCGTTGCTTGTGCTACCACTCGGCCGCTCCGCGTGTTCAATTTGAATAGAAAAGCACCATCGATTGATCGCTGGACCCAGAGGCTATCCTGATCGTCGGAGACCCTTCCGATAATTTGATAGGTATTACCATTCGGAATTTGAATTCGGCGCGATCCATCAATATTGGAAGCAAAAAGATTCAGTGTAGGTACGCGAAAATCGAAACTACCTGTTTTTTCAGAAACGCCAAATATTAGTCGATCGTTATTTACCCATCGGACTTGGCTGATATGTTGACCAGAACCAAAGTCCCATCTCGATAATGGACGTTGTGAGTCGATTTTCAGCACTACCAAGAAAGTTCTATCATCCGAAGGCAACGTGACCGCTATGTGCTGGCCATCTGGTGAAAGCGTCACAGTCCGGAAGGCGGGATCTCGAAAGAGGTCGGATAGAGGCACTACAGGCGTAGCGAACGAGAAGGTGCTTTGGATGCTGATAAGCAGCACTGACGTCCACGCCAGTAACAAAGAACGATACATCACAATCCTCCTAACCCGGTTTTTTAACCGAAAAACCACGGAATCTTAAAATACAAACAGTTATTAGCTCAATATACTTAACTCAATTAAAGGCTGGTAATGGGTTTTATCGACTGAGAGGCTTATAGCGAATACGATGCGGCTGGTTGGCATCCTCACCGCGACGCTTGCGGTAGTCTTCCACATATTCCTGATAATTACCTTCGAACCACACCACTTCCGAGTTGCCTTCAAAAGCAAGGATATGCGTGGCGATACGATCCAAGAACCAGCGATCATGCGAGATCACGACGGCGCAGCCGGGGTAAGCAAGAAGACCTTCTTCAAGCGCACGCAAGGTCTCGACATCGAGATCGTTAGTCGGTTCGTCAAGCAGTAGCACGTTGCCACCGGATTTCAGCACTTTGGCTAAATGCACGCGATTGCGC